>DATHEH010000285.1:0-18671 GCA_035318685.1 Ferruginibacter sp. | reverse complement strand
GGCAAAGCTTACTTTATCGGTATTAACGGTTAGTAAAGAAGGCGAACTAATATATTCGCCGTTCACTTTTTTTAAGGAATAAATCCTGGGAATTTGTTCGTAAGTGCTGGTACGCCTGTTATAAACAGCCAGCTTTAAAATATTAGGGGCAACATTATCTGCTATCGGAAGTTCAAAAAGCAAAGGGTTCAATACTTTATCAGTAAGAGTATTCCTGATCTCAAAATGAACATGCGGCCCTTGTGATCCCCCGGTGTTGCCACTGTATGCAATGAATTGCCCCTTGCTTACAGGAAATAAATTCGCAGGGATCTCCAGCTCAATTCTCCAGCTCTTTAAAATGTATTGCTGTTGTTTTATATAATTTTCCAGTTCCGGGTAAAAATCATTTAAATGCGCATAAAGCGTGGTCAGGCCATTTGGATGATTAATGTAAATAGCCCGCCCGAATCCGAAAGGCTCGATCTTCACTTTTGCAATATATCCTTCCGCGGCAGCTGATACTGGTTGATTCTGCTTTTGTGCGGTACGGATGTCAAGTCCCATATGAAAATGGTTGGGCCGCATTTCTCCATAATTAGCGACTATTTCAGGCTTTAAAGCCATTGGCCATTGAAAATAATCCCGGGGATAAACGGGTACCGGTAAAACCTGGGCGCTTGTGTCAACAGTAACGAATGAAAGCAGGAGGATGAAAAATATATTTGTATAGCCGGGTAGTGATCTCAATATAATAATTTCAGTTACAAATTTAGTCCAGTAGCAGTTAAATTAAAAATGAATAAGCGGCACTTTTTATTTACCCTAATTACATTTACTTTTGCTCGCCACTTTACCGGCAACGATAATTATGCCAAAAGACAATTCTATTAAATCAGTTTTGATCATCGGTTCCGGACCCATCATTATAGGCCAGGCCTGTGAATTTGATTATTCGGGTACGCAAGCAGCCCGTTCCCTGAGAGAGGAAGGGGTTGAAGTAATTCTTATCAACAGCAACCCGGCTACCATCATGACCGACCCGATGATGGCCGACCGCGTGTACCTGCTTCCCCTGACAGTAGAAAGTATTGAACAGATACTCCAGGAAAATAAGATCGATGCCGTATTGCCAACAATGGGCGGGCAAACAGCGCTTAACCTTTGTAAAGAGGTTGATGAACTGGGTATTTGGGAAAGTTTTGGCGTAAGACTGATCGGCGTGGATATTAAAGCGATCGATAAGGCAGAGGATAGGGAAAAATTCCGCCAGTGGATGATCGAGATGGGTATTTCTGTTTGCCCCGCAAAAATTGCCAACTCATTTTTAGAAGGAAAGGAATTTGCGCAGGAGATAGGTTTCCCGCTGGTATTGCGTCCGTCATTTACCCTTGGGGGCACGGGTGGCAGCATCGTATTTCATAAAGATGAACTGGATGAAGCATTGAATACGGGCCTGACCGCAAGCCCGATACATGAAGTACTGGTTGAGAAAGCCGTGTTGGGATGGAAAGAATTTGAACTGGAACTGTTAAGAGATAATGAAGACAATGTGGTAATCATCTGCGGCGTTGAGAATTTTGATCCCATGGGTGTTCATACCGGCGATTCCATTACTGTTGCGCCGGTAATGACCTTAAGCGATACAGCTTACCAGGAGATGCGTAACACGGCCATTGCCATAATGCGTAACCTGGGGAATTTTGCAGGCGGATGTAATGTGCAGTTTGCGCTCAACCCACAAACAGAAGAGCTGATCGTTGTGGAGATCAATCCAAGGGTTAGCCGCTCTTCGGCGCTGGCCAGTAAAGCTACCGGTTATCCCATAGCAAAGATCGCAGCTAAACTGGCGATCGGTTATAACCTTGATGAATTAAAGAACCAGATCACGCAATCTACTTCGGCTTATTTTGAACCCGCGCTGGATTATGTGATCGTTAAGATACCGCGTTGGAATTTTGACAAGTTCCGCGGCGCAAATGACACGCTTGGGTTTCAAATGAAAAGTGTGGGCGAGGTAATGGGTATCGGAAGGAGTTTTGCAGAAGCTGTTCAAAAAGCATGTCAGAGCCTCGAGAACGATGTGGTTGGGCTTGGCTATTATGGTAAAAGCCTGATGCATGCTGATGATCTTTTAGAATACATTAAAATACCAAAGTGGGACAGGATATTCAGGATCAAGGATGCGTTAATGGCGGGTGCAAGTGTTAAGCGTATTTGCGAAAGCACAAAAATAGATCGCTGGTTCATTTACCAGATACAAAAGATATGTGACTGCGAAAAGCAAATTGCAAAGTACGACCTGAAAACATTGCCGGATGATCTTTTAAGGGAAGCTAAGACCTTAGGATTTAGTGACGAGCAGCTCGCCAGCATCATGAAAGAAGAAGATGCTGAACAGATATACGAAAGAAGAAAAGCGATGGGCCTTACCCGTGTTTATAAAATGGTAGATACCTGCAGCGCCGAATTTGAAGCGAAGACACCTTATTTCTATTCTACCTTTGAGAATAAGTCAGCGAACGAAAGCAAACTCATCAGTAATGAAAGTATCGTTAGCGGTAAAAAGAAAATAATTGTACTGGGCAGCGGCCCCAACAGGATCGGCCAGGGCATTGAGTTTGATTATTGCTGCGTACATGGTGTGCTGGCGATAAAAGAATCGGGTTATGAGGCCATCATGGTGAACTGTAATCCTGAAACCGTATCTACGGATTTTGACATTTCAGATAAACTTTATTTTGAACCCGTGTTCTGGGAACACCTTTGGGAGATCGTTGAGCATGAAAAACCCGAAGGCGTTATTGTGCAGTTGGGCGGACAAACAGCTTTGAAACTTGCAAAGCGCTTACATGAAAAAGGAATAAAGATCATTGGTACTTCTTTCGACAGTATGGATATTGCAGAAGACCGCGGAAGGTTTAGTGATATGCTGAAAGAACTGGGTATCCCTTATCCAAGATATGGCACGGCATACAATACAGATGAGGCTATTGAAGTAGCAAGACAGGTAGGTTACCCTGTATTGATAAGGCCAAGTTATGTTTTGGGCGGACAACGCATGCGTATCGTCATTAATGACGAGGAACTGGAGAAAGGTGTATTGAGTCTGATAAAGCATTTACCCGGTAATAAAATTTTAATTGATAACTTTTTAGACCGTTGCCAGGAAGCAGAGATAGATGCCATTTTTGACGGGGATGATTTTCACGTGATGGGTGTGATGGAACATATTGAGCCCGCGGGCATTCACAGTGGTGATAGTAATGCCGTGTTGCCGCAGTTCAACCTGTCACCTTTGATCGTGCATACCATGGAAGAATATGCTGAAAAGATAGCACGTACATTACAAATAAAGGGGCTTATCAATATCCAGTTTGCCATTAAAGATGGTAATGTGTTTGTGATAGAAGCCAACCCAAGGGCAAGCCGTACAACACCATTTATAGCAAAAGCATACCAGATACCATACCTCAATATTGCAACTAAAGTAATGCTGGGGGTGAAGAAGCTAAAGGATTTTACTTTTGAGAAAAAACTCACGGGCTTTGCCATCAAAGAACCGGTATTCTCTTTCAATAAATTCCCTGGTGTAAATAAAGAGCTTGGCCCCGAGATGAAGAGTACGGGTGAAGCCATCCGGTTTATCAAGGACCTGCGTGATCCTTACTTCAGGCAGTTGTATAAGGAAAGAAGTATGCATTTGAGTAAATAGTGCTGCCTGAAACGTGATTTATGGGATTTGCCTGATTGTTCTGATCTTATTTCCATGATCGGTGTCAGCGACCATTCGGGTCAGTAAACTCCATACTTTCCTTTGTCATGGCTATACTGTCTTCATACTTAACCCATATTCTGGTCCTACTATATCCCTACTTAACTCATACTATGGTGATACTATATCCCTACTTAACTCATACTATGGTGATACTATATCCATACTTAACTCATACTATGGTGATACTTAAACCATACTATAGCGATACTATAGCTATGCTATGACCATACTATAGACACCATGCTTTAGGTATGGAGTATACGGGCTGTATCTGTACTATTTTTCAGCAAAGTGGCATAGGAACATACAGCTGTCGTTGATCATGGTTCAGGCCGCTTTTTAGCTTCGCTAAGGTTAGCGTCCCGACCCTTAGAAACTATTGTTTCTTTTTCTTCCTGTCCGGCTGCGCTTTAAAACTGGCTTTAAGGTCAGCTATTTCCTGTTTTATTTTATTGATGATATTGGTCAGTTCCTCAATGTCGCTCTTGGTGGCAAATCCATATGTCTTGTTGGGATCTTCTATTCTTGCTGCTGTAGCATTTTGTTCCTGGAAAAAATAAGTTACCTCAACTTCCAGTATTTTGGCTATTTGCGCCATTCTCCCGATTGATGGGTCGGTTATACCCCTTTCAATTTTGGAATAGGCACTGGTAGTGATACCAAGTTCGCCCGCCATATTTTCCTGGCTATAATCCTTGCTTTCACGAAGTTTTCTTATCCGGTATGCTATATTATTCTTCACTGCACAAATTTCTACCTGCCCGGCGACAATTTTTTTCTTAAAAAGATTGTTATACAGCTTTTAAGTCTTTAATTTGTCTTTAAAGTATATTATTGTCATTTAAAGACGATAATATGTTGATCAGAGAATAATAAGATACCTAATTAAATGCCTGTATTGACGTGGATAGGAAAGGAAAAGGTTATCAATCATCACATGGATGTACCATTTAGGGTATTGGAGCACTCCTATGGTTTTGACAATGGAACTCAAACAGACGAGGAAACCAAAAGCGGAAACAAAATTATACATGGCGACAATTTGGAAGCTTTAAAAGCTTTGTTACCCGAATACGAAGGAAGAGTTAAATGCATTTATATAGACCCTCCATATAATACTGGAAATGAAAATTGGGCATACAACGACAATGTTAATGATCCAAAACTAAAAAAGTGGCTGGGTCAGGTTGTAGGGAAGGAAAGTGATGATCTAAGCCGTCATGATAAATGGCTGTGCATGATGTATCCACGCTTAAAATTATTGCACAAACTTATATCCGATGATGGGGCTATATTTATTTCATTAGATGAAAATGAAACAGTACATCTAAGGTGTATGATGAATGAAATTTTTGGTGAAGGGAATTTTGTTGCTCAAATAACTTTGTTATGTAATCCAAAAGGAAGGAGCCAAGATAAATATTTTAGTACGAACCATGAATATATAACTATCTATAGTAAAAATAAACTACCAAAAGATTCATTCAGTGTTATTAAAGATGAAGCTTTGGTTGCAAAAGAATATAAATTAAAAGATGAGTATGGTCGATATAGATTATTAGAGTTAAGAAATACGCATAGGGAGTTCAGCAAGCTAAACCGACCAAATTTATTTTACCCTTTCTATATAAATCCAAAAACAGGTAAAGTTTCTTTGGAGCAAAAAGATGAATTTGAAATTCAAGTTAAACCCCTTTGGCCAGACGGTTTTGAAGGCTGTTGGACATGGGGAAAGGAACTTTCCATAAAAGATAATCATTTGCTTATAGCACAACAAGTAAGAGGGAATTGGAAGGTATTTAGAAAAAATTATTCTGAATCTGATGACGGAGAAAATGTGAAAAAGAAATTATTTACTATTTGGCAAGATCCAAAATTTTATACAGAAAAAGGACAAGTAACCTTTGGTGATATTTTTCCAGGGTTTAATAAAAATGATTTTCCACAGCCTAAGTCAGTTGATCTAATAACAGAAATATTTAAAACATGCACTAACCAAAATGACATCGTATTAGATAGTTTTGGCGGAAGCGGAACTACAGCTCAAGCATTATTAAATTTAAATAAGCAAGATGGGGGTAAAAGAAAGTTTATATTAATTGAGATGATGGATTATGCAAATTCAATTACAAGCGATAGAACAAAAAAAGCAATATGTGGTTATGGAGAAACAGAAGGAATGAAAGGTAGTTTTGATTTTTACGAATTAGGACAGCCCCTGTTTTTAGAAGATGGCAATTTGAATGAAATAGTGGGCAGTGAAAAAATTCGCAAATTCGTTTACTACACCGAAACCAAAGCTCCATTAACTGAAATGAAACATAAGGACAATAAACATTTCCTGGGAAAGTATAATGATACTGGCTATTACTTCAATTACGAAGAAGATGGAGTAACAACTTTAGACCACACTTTTTTGTCAACTATGAAAACAAAAGCAGAGCAATATATTATTTATGCCGATAATTGTTTACTCACAAAGGAATACATGACAAAACACTACATCAGTTTCAAAAAAATACCAAGAGATATTACAAGATTTTAAGCAATGGAGCTAAAACCATATCAACAGCAGGTAATAAATGATCTTTCCATGTTTTTGGATCAAGTGCAGGAAACCAAAGACGTGAAAGAAGCATTTTATAAGTTTTGGACAAAACACCCAAAAACTCCCTTGTTTCCGTTTGCAGGAACTGCCATAGAACCATATAAAAACAATGTGGCGAGAGTGCCACATATCTGTATAAAAGTACCTACGGCTGGTGGCAAAACATTTATTGCCTGCAATGCCATCAAAACAATTTTTGATGCCTTTGTTTATGATAAATCCAAAGCAGTGGTTTGGTTAGTGCCTTCCATTACCATTTTAGACCAAACCATTAAAAACCTTAAAGACACAACACATCCTTATCGCCAAAAAATAAATTCACAGTTTGGAAACAAAGTAGAAGTATTTGACAAAGCTGCATTGCTTCAGGGAAGCGGATTTAACGCCACATCTGTAAAAGAACAATTGAATATTTTTGTTTTAAGTTTTGACAGCATCAGAACAGCGAACAAAGAAGGAAGAAAAGTTTTTGAACAAAACGGCTCATTGCAATCTTTCGAAACACTTTTAGGAAAAGAAGAAGAAATCTCTTTAATGAAAGTGCTGCAATTCTTAAATCCTTTAGTAGTTGTGGATGAAAGTCATAATGCTGAAAGTGATTTAAGTGTGGATATGCTTAAAGAATTCAACCCCTGCTTTATCCTTGACCTTACAGCAACGCCACGAAAGAACAGCAACATTGTAAGTTTTATTGATGCCCTGGAATTGAAAAAGGAAAACATGGTAAAACTTCCTGTCATTGTTTACAATCATCAGGATAAAACGGAAGTGATCAATTCCAGTTTGCAATTACAAAAAAGATTGGAGTTACAAGCCATAGAAGAAGAAAAGAAAGGCGGTAAATACATTCGCCCTATTGTGTTGTTTCAGGCACAACCCAGAAATGGCAAAAATTTTTTGAACGAAGAAGAAGAAAAGTCCAATGTTCAGAAACTTAAAGAAAAACTTATCGAGTTAAAAATTCCTGCCGAACAAATCAAAATAAAAACAGCAAACATCAATGAAATAAAAGGTATTGATTTAATGAGCGCAGCATGTGAAGTTCGTTTTATCATTACCATCAACGCACTAAAAGAAGGTTGGGACTGTCCATTTGCTTACATCCTGGCTTCGCTGGCCGACAAAAATTCGGCAGTTGATGTGGAGCAAATTTTGGGCAGAGTTTTACGCCAGCCGTATGTAATGAAACATAATTTTCCTTTGCTTAATTTGAGCTATGTGTTAACGGCATCCTCAAAGTTCCTTGATACTTTAGATAATATAGTGAAAGGCTTAAATAAAGCAGGCTTTAGCGACAAAGATTATAAACTTGCAGACCCGGCAATGTTGGAGGAAGCAAAAAAACAAAACCCATTACAACAACTTTCAGTTTTCCCAACAGGGGAAGAACTTGTAGAAGATATTACTTCCGACATTGATACAACAAGAATTTCAGTTCCTTCGGAAGCAGCTTTGCCAAACACCACTGTTTCTGAAATTGAAAAAACAGCAATACAACAAAATGAAGCGTTTGAAAAAACCGTTTCTGAAATGGAAGTAAACAACTCAACTGTTTTACCTAACGAAATACAACAGCTTGTGAAAACATACAGCATTAAAGACATCTTTAAAGAACAAGTAACACAAATTAATTTGCCGCAATTCTTTTTAAAAATTCCAGCAAACGAATTATTTCAACAGAAAGAAAATGAATTGCCACTAGAAAAAGAAAATCTTTTAGATGGTTTTGCATTGAGTAAAGCCGATACCAACATTGCTTTTGACAGTATTACTTCTGAACTCTACAAGATAGACTTAGACGAAACAAAAAAGGAACATACGCCAACATTTGTAAGGCTTGACGGTGAAGTGAAAGAGAGTGTAATGACTTACATTCTTGACCCATCAAGAAAAGACAGCAGGGTAAAGAATTTTACCAAACGTATCATGGATATTATTGGAAATATGTATCCAATTCCAGATAAAGAAATTGAGAAATACATCAACCGAATTTTAGAGGACTTCAAAGATGAACAATTTGGTGACTTTGCAAACAACGAATACACCTATACAGACAAGATTAAACAGAAAATAAAAATGCTCTCAGATACATTTGCGGAAAAGAAATTCAAAGACTTTTTAGACACCGACAAAGTATTTATCAAATCTTCATTTACTTTACCGAAAAGCATTTCACCCGGAGACATAGCAAAAGACATAACCAAATCACTTTACGAGAAAGAAGGAAGCATGAATGGTTTTGAAGAACGCGTAATCAATGAAATTGGCAACATGACAAACATTGCTTTCTGGACAAGAAACATTGAAAGGAGAGGTTTTAGAATTAACGGATTTGTAAATCATTATCCTGACTTCATCATTCAGACAAAAAGCGGTAAGACAATTTTATTAGAAACAAAAGGGGATCATTTAGACGCAGAACAAAAAATAAGACTTGGTGGACTTTGGGCAAGTAAAGCAGGAAACAATTATCGTTACTTCATGGTTTATGAAAGAAGGACAGTTGACGGGGCTTATAAACTTGAAGAATTCTTAAATATCATCAAAGATATTTAGAAAATAAAAAAGCAATATTTCTTAGCCTGTCGACAAATTGAAATTACCAGGATGAAATTAAACCGCAAAAACCAATACTTTACTTTCAGCCTGTGCTTTTGGAATACGCATCCTTTCTTCTTTTAATCCATCAAGATGAAATTGAACGGCAGAGAAAATATTTTTTTCAACAAAGGTTTTTGTTTTACCGGTTGCAATCACCCCGGGCAAATCGGGTACATAAGCTGAATAGCCTGTTTTAGTTTTTTCATATACCACTAAATATTTTCTCATTTTTTTTCCAATTGTGCTTGTTTGTAAATGCTGTTTAATGTGCCGGTTGCAATTTCATCACTCAATTTGTGGGCTGCTATTGTAACGAGTCCCTTCTTAACAGGATGCTTGTATTGTTTATGGCTTCCCTTCTGCCGTACTAAATACCATCCCTCTGATTCAATCAGTTTAATTACATCCCGGGCCTTCATTTTCAAATTTACAAAAAAGAAACAGGAAAGTAGTGTTAAGGATCCTCAATATTTTCAGTCTCACAGGTCTTTATGACTATCGGGTCTAAATACGTGAGAAAGGCTCACCAGTTTGTAACAAAAAAAATATTTCATTTTTTAAACCCTATCCTTTCCCTGTCTTCCCACTTTCTTTGTGCAGCTTTTTCATCCAGTAAATTCTCCACCGCTTCATAGATCTGGTTTAACTGTACATCATGTTCTCCTAACCTGGCCTTTATTTGTTTTAGCTGCTCTTTAAGATCGGTTTGCATGAGTAATGCTTTTCTGACTTCAACAAAGGCCCTCATGATGGCAATATTCATTTTTATGGCTTTATCACTGTTTAACACACCGCTTAACATAGCTACACCCTGTTCTGTAAATGCATAAGGCAAATACTTACTGTACTTTCCCCTTCCTGGCTCTAAGGTCGCAATTTGCGACCTTAGAGAATTGTTTTCTAAGGTTTCAATTTGAAACCTTAGAAAATCTGATTCCTCTTTAGTGAGTTGAAACATGAAATCAGGGGGAAATCGATTGATGTTTCGTTTTACTGCTTCACTTAGCCGTTTGGTCTCTGTTTCATATAAAGCCGCCAAATCCCGATCGATCATTACCCGCTGACCCCTGATCTCGTAGATGCGGTTTTGAATACTTTGGATGATCTGCATAAGGTTATATTAAGGACTTAAAGTAATATCATACATGCCGGGGATTCCACAGAAAAAACACATAAAAAAAGAGGAAAAGACAATGCTATCTTTCATTTGATTTGTGATCTTAGAAGATGCTCCGTTCCTACAGTATACCCTTCTGGAAAAAATTTCCGTTCGTAAGACTGTTATTGCCTTTGATAGCCGGCATTATCCTGCAATGGTATTTACAGACTCCGGTTATTTTAATTGTTACCGCCTTAGCTTCTTTTATTATTTCTCTTCTACTTTTTCTATTGTTACCCATTTCATTGCGATTTAAGCTACAGCCGCTGCAGGGATCTATCATCCACTTAGTACTATTTAGTTTTGGCGCATTGCTTTGCCTGCAAAAAGATATGCGGCATAATGATGCCTGGTATGGAAAATATTACAGGCAGGGCGATCACCTGAAAGTAAGGATCGAAGAGCCACTTGTTGAAAAAGCAAGGTCATATAAAGCAGAAGGCTATGTTGAAACGGTCATTAAAAACGGGAGGTCCATTTCCTGTAAAGGAAAATTGCTATTGTATTTTTCAAAGGACAGCATAACAAACCGCTTAGATTACGGCGATGTAATCTTAATAAACAAACCTCTTCAGTCCATAAAGAACTCAGGTAACCCGGGAGCTTTCAATTACCAGCGCTATGCGGCTTTTCAGCAAACCTTCCACAATGTATTTTTAAAAGATAAAGACTGGGTGCTGCTTAATGAAACGTCTGTTAAAAAAACCAGCTATCTCAAGCAATTCATTTTCTCAGCAAGAAAGTATATACTTTCTGTTTTACGTAAGACAATTGATGCAGGAAAAGATGAACTCGGTATCGCCGAAGCACTTCTCATTGGCTATACCCATGACCTGGATAAGGACCTGGTGCAGGCTTACAGTAATACCGGGGTAGTGCATATCATTGCCATTTCAGGCATGCACCTTGGGTTGATCTATGTTTTATTACTCTGGATCTTTGCACGTCTGCCATTCATAAAGAGGTCCAGGCTACTGCAGGCAGTGTTGATACTAAGTTGCCTCTGGCTTTTCTCTTTACTTACGGGTGCGGCCGCATCTGTACTCCGTTCTGCAGTTATGTTCACTTTTATTACGGTGGGTAAAAGTCTTTCAAGAGAAAGCGCTATCTATAACTCTCTTGCAGCATCGGCTTTTTTAATGCTTTGTTATGATCCTTATTATTTATGGGATGTGGGCTTCCAGTTATCTTACCTTGCTGTGGCGGGTATCAGCCTTTTTCAAAAACCGGCCTATGATCTTTTCTACATAAAAAATAAATGGATAGATAAGGTGTGGAAACTGGCGGCGATCTCGATAGCGGCGCAGGTACTCACATTCCCGGTTTGTATTTATTATTTTCACCAGTTCCCTAATTTGTTTTTATTTACCAATATCATTGCCGTGCCTTTATCGGGCATCATTTTGTATGTGGAAATAATCCTTGTTGCTTTTTCCTGGATACCGCTGGCGGGAGAATGGATGGGCAAACTTGCAGGCAGCATGCTGTGGTTAATGAACAGGATCATACTTTGGGTAAACAAATTGCCCTTTGCAGTATGGGACAACATTCCCGCTACTGTGCTTTCCACCTGGTCATTATATGCTGTTGTGATCTGCTTGGGCGCATGGCTTTTAAATAGAAACAAAAAACTACTCCAATCTGGATCGGTATTCCTGCTTTTTTTAAAAGCTTTGTTTGCGTATAACAGCTGGCAGGTAGCACAGCAGCAAAAATTAATTGTTTATAATGTTCCCAGGCACCAGGCGATCGATCTAATCAGCGGCACTAATTTTAAATTTGTGGGAGACAGCGTTTTAAGAAAGGACGCCATGCTCCAGAATTTTCATCTGAAACCGGGGAGGATCGCTATGCAATTAGATAAGGAGTCGGATACCATTAATGCTATATTTCATCAAAAAATATTTTACCGCTTCGGGAATAAAAGGATCATCATTATTGATGAACCCATAAGCATTTCGCCATTACCACATAAGATAGACATCGACCTTATGATCATCTCCAAAAATCCAGGTCTTTCCATTTCAGCCTTAGCACGGACCTTCAATTGCAAATTATTTGTATTTGATGCTTCCAACAGTTTTTACAGGATCGAAAAATGGCAAAAAGAATGTAATTCGCTTCATTTGGAATCATACTCCATACCTGAAGAAGGCGCTTTTATCTACAATATTGGCATATAACTTGCGTATTTAATATCCTGTTAATTTGCACGACCCTGAAAAACTATCCAAACAAACGCAAGTACATTTGTACTTTCTGTAAAACTTTAAAAATGAACTTATTCGGGCAGTTATTGTTATTGGCTTTTCTTGCTAACTGCCTTCCTGTTTCAGCACAGGTTAACAGTAATAATAAAACCACTGCACAGGTGATCAACCGCCTTGCGAAACCAAAATTTAAGGTAACAAAAGATACAGTAGCCATTCCATTTGAATATAGGCAATCGGCTTTATATCATCCTTTTACACTGGAGGTCATTGATAGTGTTATCAACATCCTCCTGAAAAAGGATTCTGTAACGCTCTCGATCGAGGGTTACGCTCATATGGGCGAGGGGAGCGATAGTATATGTTATTACTTATCCCTTAACAGGGCTTTATTTGTTCGTGATTACGTGTTAGGCCGGGGCGTTGACAGTACCAGGATCATCTCACTTATAGGGTTTGGTAAAACCAAGCCGTATTATCGCAAGATCAGCACAGACAAGGTCAATTACAACTGCCGGGTGGAGATCATGCTGAATCATCCCCTGCCATTTTCAAAGGATGACATACCCGACAGGGATAAAGATGGTATAGCAGACGCGGAGGATAAATGCCCCGATGAATATGGAGAACGGATCCTGGAAGGTTGTCCTAATAAAGACGTGGTGATCGTACCCTTTGAAAACCAGCAGTCATTCCTGCCAGGGATGGCCTATAAGGTACTTGATAGCGTGGTCAGTGTTCTCGGACAAAATCCTTCCTATACTGTTTTGATAGAAGGCCACGCGTATAAGGATGAAGGGCCAAACCCAATTTGTCAAAGTCTTGCAAAGGAAAGGGCAGAGATCGTAAAAAATTACCTTTTATCAAGGATGATCAGTAGTTCAAGGATAGAAGCGGTAAAAAACGCCGGTGCCTCCCGTCCTATAAATGCCGGAAATAATAACCAGGAAATAATGCGTAATTCGCGGACAGAAATAACTTTTTCCCGTCATTAACTCCCGCTTTTAATTCATCGTATTGATTTAGTTCTTTATTTATGACTGTTAAAAGCCGTAAATTTGCCGCATTATCGTACAAGCCGGATCCCGGCGCTCTACACAACCAAAAAACATGCAGAAAAAGATTCAGTCGGCACTCATCTCTGTTTTTTATAAAGATGGCCTGGAAAATATTGTAAGAGAACTCCATCACCTGGGTATACTGATCTACAGCACCGGGGGTACACAAAAATTCATCGAAGAACTAAATGTTCCCTGCATCCCGGTGGAGTCATTAACTACCTACCCATCCATTTTAGGGGGAAGGGTGAAAACATTACACCCATCGGTATTTGGCGGGATATTGGGCAAGCGTAATGATGAACAGCATCTTGCGGAAATGAAACAATTCAATATCCCGGAAATAGACCTGGTGATCGTTGACCTGTATCCATTTGAGGAGACCGTGGCTGAGCAAAAATTAAAGGCATCTTCTGACGGAACGGCTTTGGAAGAAGCTTTGATCATAGAAAAGATCGATATCGGGGGCCCTTCCATGATACGTGCTGCTGCAAAGAATCATGCTTCCGTTGTGGTAGTTGCAGCTAAAAAGGATTACCCATTGCTGGAAGAGATATTAAAAGCACAAAATGGTGAGACCACCCTCGAACAGCGCAGGAAATTTGCTGCATTGGCTTTTGAAATAGTGGCCCACTATGATGTTGCTGTCGCAAAATATTTCAATCCTTCAGAGGCACTTTACTTCCTCGAATCACTCACTGATCCCAAACCTATGCGGTATGGAGAAAATCCACACCAGTCAGGCGTATTTTATGGTGACCTTAATGAATTATTTGACCAGTTAAATGGCAAAGAACTGTCGTATAATAACCTGGTTGACGTAGATGCAGCGATGCAATTGATTAGAGAATTTAAAAATGCTCCAAATACTCAGAGTGCTCAAGTCCCCTCCCTGGGAGGGGATTTAGGGGAGGTTACATTTGCTATTATCAAGCATACCAATGTTTGTGGTGTTGCGCAAAGAGGCTCTGTAAAGGAAGCCTGGGATGCGGCATTGGCCGGTGACACGGAAAGCGCATTTGGAGGTGTATTGGTGTGCAATGAAGCCATTGATGTGGCTACTGCCAATGCCATTAATGAAATATTCTTCGAGGTACTTATTGCCCCGGCCTTCCGGGAAGATGCATTGAAAATATTAAGATCTAAAAAGAACAGGATCTTATTACAGCAGAAAAAAGATGTAGTAAATACAGAACAATACAAATCGGTTTTAAGTGGTGTATTGATACAGGGAACAGATGACGGTAATTATGCGGAGTGGAAAGAGGAGGGTGGCAGGCAAACAACGGCAAGGGAAAGAGACGACCTGGAATTTGCCAACATTGTATGTAAGCACTTAAAAAGTAATGCGATTGCGCTGGTAAAAAATAAACAACTTATCGGGAAAGGCTGCGGGCAAACGTCAAGAATAGATTCATTACGACAGGCAATTGAAAAAGCCAGGCAATTTAATTTCGACCTTAATGGTGCAGTATTGGCAAGTGATGCCTTTTTTCCTTTTGATGATTGTGTGAAGATTGCACATGCTGCAGGCATCGGCGCATTCATTCAGCCGGGTGGCTCTATCCGTGATAAGGATTCTATAAACTATTGTAAGGAAAATAGTTTGGCAATGGTGATAACCGGCCTCAGGCATTTTAAACATTAATTGACAGCACGAATAGATGATCAGCAGCAAAAATTTACCTAAAGGGAAGGCGGGAGGATACCTGGCGCTGGCCATTACCAGTATCGTGTGGGGCACTACATGGGTAGCCAGTAAGATAGGCGTTGCGGAGCTGCCGGCACTGCAGATGGCTTATATCCGCCAGTTCCTGGGAGGTTTGTGCTTTGTTCTTTTTTTCATGCTGTATAAAAAATTACCGTTACCTACACGAAAACAATTTGTGTGGCTGCTTATCATGTCATTGCTGATGTTTGTGATGGCAAATGGCTTAAGTACCTGGAGCCTTCAATATATACCCACCGGCTTAAGCGCATTGGTTGGAGCATTGTATCCATTGAGTGTGGTAATCATTGAGATGGTATTTTTCAAAAGCCGCAACATGACCATACTCACCTTCGCAGGGCTGCTGCTTGGCATTACAGGTATCGGTATTGTTTTTTATGAGAACGCTTTTCAGCATCACCCCGAAGGATTTTTCTTTGGGATAATATTGTCTGTTGTTGCAATGCTGGCCTGGAGCGTTGGTACCATTATCATCTCACGCGATAAAATAAAAATAAATCCGTATTACGGAACCGGCTGGCAGATGCTCATCAGTTCGGGTGTATTGTTTATCATCGCCGAAACAGTGCAGCCAACGGTCAAACTGCAAAATATTTCTGCAACCGGCTGGTGGGCCATCATATACCTGGTACTGGCCGGGTCATTACTGGCATTTGTTGCTTTTATTTATTCCATGAAAAAATTACCTGCAGCGGTTTCTTCACTGTACGCCTATATCAACCCGCTTGTTGCTATGGTAACGGCAGCTATTGTGCTTAATGAAAAACTGACCATGTATATTTTATGGGGAGCGATCGTTACCCTTGTGGGTGTATTCCTGGTGAATTACAGCATCAAGCGGAGTCAGCAAAAGATCATTGCTGAACCAGAGCAATAAATTTTTCATACATTTCTTTCCACCCTTTAAAAGCCGGTCCTGTTCCTAAAAAATTGTTATGCCAGATGCTGATCAGTGTGCCGTCTGCTTCTTTACATACCTGGTAATAGTGCATCAGCTCATCATAAGCCTGTTGTGTATTTAACTTTTGTTCATAAAAAGAATTAGCATCCATATAACAAAAGGGATGAATGCGTAAAGCAGCCTGTTGTTCTTTGATCAGGTCATACCAAAAAAAAGAAGAAGCAACAGATGCCCTGAATCCGTTGATGCTGCCATAACCCATAGAATAGTCATCCGTGATACCTGCTTCGCTGAGCCTGCGGTACCCATCGGGTAAATTGAAGCGGATATAATGCTGGCGGCTAAGGGTCGGGACGCTGCCAGCCTCCTGAACCATTGCTGTTAATTGCTCCAGTTCTTTTTTAAGCAGCCCCGGCTCATCACCACTCTGCCAGGATGGATGCAGGCCGATGGCATATTTTTTTGCATGTTGTTTCACCAGTTTCCACATTACTTCTTTATGCGGTAAGATGTTTTTATCATACCTGCTGTTTTTTTCTGCAACCAAAAAAAAGTAAAATGGTTTTAAGTTGTATCGTTGGTGTAAGCCATCAAGCCATTCATAAATATCAAAGGGATCTTTTTTTGATGCAGCCAATACCTGTAATCTTTCTGCAGAAGGAGATTTTAAAAACCCGCCTATATTTCTCAGCAAGCCTTTGTGTTTATAAGAATATGCAATATCAATATCATAAGTAGGTTTAAAACTGAATATGGAATATGGGCTGTTGAATATTGTGCCCATCACGCCGTGAAAAAAATGCTGGTTAAGGGTTGCCGCAAGGTCAGCTACCCAGGTATTAATTATGGGCAGGTGCAAAAATCCTACTTTAAAGGCCAGTGAATTTTTATGGGCATACCTGCCATAGCTGTCTTTTTCGTGCGACAGGTATTCTTCATAGCGGCTGATGAGGTAAAAGGAAGCAGCAAAAACGTCGAAGGGAAAATTTCCTGTTTCGGTTTTGAAGAATGCTTTGTATTTATTTGTTTCAAAACATTCAATTGATTGTTCTTTTATACCGGTCTCAAAAAGTAAAGAATGATTGTTTATACAGAATTCAACCGGCGTGATCGCAGTCTTACTATAATTGATCTTCGGGCCTTCATGGCTTTTAAATTCCTCTGAGTCGATGGTTACCGAAAATTCAATTCCCATCAGTTCTTTAAATATGAATGAACAGGTATACTGCAGCCGGGGAGAACTAATATGAGAGTATATCAATACCATTGCATCGCAAAATAAATAAGTTCCACCACAATGAAGTAACCCAACATTGGTAAGCATGGCCGGTGGGGACACCGGCCATGGCGCCCGGCCGCGGTTGGTGTGACACCAACCGCAAATAAGGAAACAAATAAGTCCTGACATAGCAAGACCAATTTTTATCTTAAATTTTTGATCTTTATTTTTGAAAGCGCTCCTTCCACATTTGATTAAAGGTCTTCTGGCTAAAATTAAGGTCACTTCTTTTTTCTTTCCAGCCCTTGAACATGCCGTTAACCACTTTGTTTTTCAGGTTACCGCTTCCCATGTTCATTATGCCTCTTTTCAAACTGGCAATGCGCCATACCTTCCAGGCCATCTTTTCGGTGAATGACACATGCCCTTCCTCCACCGATTCATGCCTGTTCTCCAAAAGCAATTCGTGTAAATTTATTTTTACCGCACATACTTCTGTACAGTTGCCGCATAAAGATGAAGCATAGCTTAAATGTTTAAAGTCATTCATACCCTGCAGGTGCGGTGTGATCACGCTGCCGATAGGCCCGCTGTAAGTTGCACCATAAGCATGGCCGCCAATATTCTTATAAACGGGGCAGGCGTTTAGACATGCACCGCAGCGGATGCAATAAAGACTTTCTCTTTGTTTGGGGTTTTGTAAAATATTTGTACGGCCGTTATCGAGCAGTATTACATACATTTCTTCGGGCCCGTCTGTTTCATTCTCCTGGCGTGGGCCGGTAACAATAGTATTGTAAACGGTTATTCTCTGTCCCGTGCCAAAAGTTGCAAGAAGCGGCCAGAACAATCCAAGGTCGGTGATAGAAGGGATCATTTTTTCGATACCCACAATTACAATATGTGTTTTGGGAAAAGCACAGCTCAACCTTGCATTACCTTCATTTTCTGTAACGGCAATGCCGCCAATATCGCTGATGATGAAGTTGGCGCCGGTAACACCTATTTCAGCTTCTACATATTTTTCGCGAAGGATCTCCCGTGCTTTTAATGTTAGTTGCTCGGGTGTATAATTGATCGGTGTGCCCAGTTTTTTATTAAAGAGCCTGGCAACGTCTTCCTTACTTTTATGCATTGCAGGTGTTACAATATGGTAAGGAGCCTCACCATCAAGTTGCTGGATATATTCACCAAGGTCGGTCTCAACGCTTTCAATTCCGTTCTCTTCCAGGGCCTTGTTCAAATGAATTTCCTCTGTAACCATGCTCTTGCTCTTCACCAGCGATTTGCAATTCTTTTCTTTGCAGATCTTAAGAATTTCCTCAATTGCCTGTTCACTGTTCTCAGCCCATATCACTTTGCCACCGCGTTTGGAGAAGTTGAGTTCAAATTCCTCCAGCTGCTGGTCGAGGGTTTCAATGGCACGCCA
>DATHEH010000284.1:0-3295 GCA_035318685.1 Ferruginibacter sp. | reverse complement strand
TCGTTGCGGACTACTTTTTTACCCTTTAAGCTATGATAACTTATGATGAAAAGAATAAAACTGCTCATTGTAATATTTGCTGCAAACATTGTTCATGCGCAGAACAAGAACTTCAATGCGCCTGTATCAGACCTTTATATTCCGGATGTACCGGGTTTTGTTTTGAGCGATAAAGCGCCAGCTTCAGTTGACAAACCATCCAATCCCAGGGCATTTGGTGTTAGCCTGCTTAATTTAAGGAATGGAGGCGCAGTAGAAGTAACGCCCTTCTGGCTGGTAAGTAATCCAAATTTTACGTTTGAAAAATGGGTTAAAAATAAGTTTCCCGTTATTGAAACATGCAATCTCTCGGGCACTACTTTTAAAACCGATTCTTCTTCTGTATTGTCTGTTGGAGCAAGGTCACAACTGGTAAGGGTGTATTCAAAAACCACGCTGAAAGATATTTTTGATAAAAAAGCAGAGATTGTAAAACTCCTCATTCCAAAACTGGATTCAAATGATGAGCCGGTTGATATGACCTATGCCGATTCCATTGCTGTATTCAGGAAGCTTGATGAGATTGCTGAATTAAAGAAGAAAGGTTTTTTTGCTGTTGAGCTGGCGGGGGCAATAATCGGGTCATCAAAAAATAATTCATTTAAACAATTGTCCTCGGAAAGATCAGGCGTATGGGTAAACCTGCGCTGGTCACCCATTATCGTGCCTGTTAATATCACCGCGGTGGCAAGGTATTCCTGGGCCAATAATACAAATCCCAAGATTGGTAAAGACTCTTCATTCCTGGATTTTGGCGGATCACTGAATTATGAGTTCAAAAAACTCAGCCTTGCTGCTGAATATGTTTACCGGAAAGATATCTCATTGGATAAAAATTATGCCCGCTTTTCATTCGTGGGCAATTATGCCATAACAGAAAACATCATACTGGTCTCATCAATAGGAAAAAATTTCAGCAACGTTGATGATATGATCACTGTTATAGGTGTGAAGTTCGCTGTCTCCCGGGCAAAATTATCTTTATAATGGGTCATTAAATCTTATACCATGCCATCATTTCCCAAACCAACCATCTCCCATGCGGTAAATCTTGCCAAAGAGATAAACGCTTTGCGAACATACAGGGATTCAAAACCCGAGCTTAAAATTCCTGCCGCAACTGCCAAAACGCTTCGTGTAGCTACCTGGAATATTGCAAACCTTGGTGAGCAGGATAGGGAAGAAGCACACCTGAAGATCATCGCGGAGATCATTTCCTGGTTTGACCTCATCGCCGTGCAGGAAACAAAGGAGAACTATGAGGATTTTAAAAAGATTGTAAAGTTTGCCGGTTCCCGGTATAGATTTATCTTCTCTGATGCGGCCGGTAACAATGAAAGGCTGGCTTTTATTTATGACAGCAATAAAGTAAAAGTGCTGGAAGAAGTGGGAGAATATGCCATACCACCAAGCGATTACAGTGATGTTAAGATCACCGATGTGGATGCTACTTTCGCGGGTTTCGACCGCAGCCCGTTCCTGGTAAGTTTCGCGGCGGGTAACTTTCAATTTACATTAATGACCGTGCACTTGTATTACGGGGATGATTCACCCAAAAAACTGGCCCGCAGGTGCCTGGAAGTTTATGCAGTAGCACGCTGGGCAGACCTCCGGACAAAAAGCAAATACACTTACAACGGGATAAAAGATGTTTTTGCGTTGGGTGATTTTAACCTTCCCAAGATCCATAAAGATGATATCATTTATAAAGCATTGGTAAAACGCGGGCTGCAGCTTCCTGATCATACTTCGCTGGTATATTCAAACATCAGTAACGATAAGCAGTACGACCAGATCGCTTTTCTGCCCGGTTCTAAAAGCCGTATCTTAAGTGATGGTGTTTTTCCTTTTGATAATGCGGCCTTTGCTCATATTTATAATACGTACACGCCTGCCGTCTTCCGTGGGTATATCAAATATTATATCTCTGATCACCGACCCATGTGGATGCAGCTTGACATCCAGTAATAAAAAAGCCCCTGTAGAAACAGGGGCCGGTTACCAAAACTAACTGCTTATGAGAAAATTTTTATTGTTTAATTTTTACAACACAAATATCCAAACAATTCATTTATGGTGCTGTTAAATAAAGAATAAATGGCCGTTAAAGTAGCGTTAAAAGACCTGCAGTTTTTCCTTACAAGAACATGACAATAAAAAAGCCGCTCATTTCTCAGAGCGGCTTTTTCTATGATCGTTATGTACCATTAACTTCCTCCAAGTCCGCCACTGCTCTCTGTTCTCTTATTCTCTTCTTCAACGGCAGATTTACGCTGGCGGCTGGCTTTGATCTGTGTGCTACCAAACCTTACGTTAAAGCTAAGTTTGAATTGGCGGCTTTCAGGTTTGCCATAAAAAACATTTTGTTGCCCGGCGAAATCTGAAGTGCCCCTGAACTTTAAAGAATTAAAAATATCACCTACGGCAACTTTTACCGTTCCTTTTCCTTTAAAGACCGTTTTTTGTACACCGCCGTCAAGACTATAAATAGATTTGCTTTTAAATGCTCCCTGCCATACTGATGGTGAATTATAAAATCCACTTAATTCAGCGGTAACTGTTTTGCTAAGTTTGAAACTGTTCTGCATGAAAAAACTAACAGTAGTTACTTCAATGTCAACTTTCGCGATCGTACCCGATGGGTCCGGTACGTTTGCTTTATAGATTGTATGGCTGCCAGTCAGATTCGTAAAGAAACTGTACCATTTATATTGGAAAGGATAGCTGATATTGAGACTTACAATGTCCTGGGTTGCCAGGTTCTTTTTGGTGAGTAGACTCTTTGAACCGGATGTAAGTGGCAACTGTGCAAACATATCTTTTACATGACTATAATTAAGCCTGGTATTCAGCTTGAATTTATAGGTATTGGTAATGCCAAAACTGTTGGTGTATTGCGGCCGCAGGTCAATATTACCCTTCATATAGGTGTAATCATTCAATGCAAATTCGAAAGGATTAAGATCCTGGTAGGCAGGACGATCGATCCGGCGGCTGAATGTGAGGCCCCATTGGTTCATGATATTTTTATTGAATGTAATGGCGGCACTGGGGAATACATCTACATAATTGCGTTTCAATTTTGAATCAAAAGGAACTGGTGGGGCTGTATTTGTGGTGGTCACGCCAGTAGAATGTCCTTTGGAATTAGTACTCTCTACCCTTACCCCTGCCTGTATCATGAAACCTTTAAAAGCGCGGTTATAATTGACATAGCCGGCATTGATATTCTCATCATAGTCAAAGAGATTAATTT
>DATHEH010000283.1:0-8757 GCA_035318685.1 Ferruginibacter sp. | reverse complement strand
CCAACCGCTCTGCCTGCCAAACCGCCCGCTCCGGTATTAGCGCCTGTTTGTCCCGCGTTGCCTAATGCACCTCCCGTAACCCCGCTAAAACCACCGTTGCTTCCGGCTCCGCCTCCACCCGGGAAGAAGTTCACCCCCGTGGTATATGTTCCTTTCAGACCGCTACTGGCAGAGGGAGAAGTGATGCCACAACAGCAACCACCGAGAGCATTGCATGGAAAATACTCACCCGGGCAATAACCACCCTGGGCCACCGCTACAAATGTGTATCCACCATTTCCTCCTAAACCATAGTTATTTCCACCTACCGGTATGGGCCATCCTGCCCCTGCCCCGCCGCCGCCGCCATTAGCCCCTGCGCCGGCTCCCGTTTTTCCGCCTCCGCCACCTCCGCCACCCCCGGCTATGAATCCATAATTATCTACCACCAGTTTTGTATTCGTACCAATACCCGCGCCACCCTGGTTGCCAGGTCCGATTGGTAAAAGGCATTGCCCTACTGGTGACCCTGCACTATAGGTGCTTTCCCCCGTTCCGCCCCGGCCTCCTATTCCAACAATTTTTCCATAGTTGGTGATCTTGACACTGCTATGAGCCGGAAGGTTAATGCTAATCCCTGCTCCATTGGATAAACCGCCGCCAATTAAAACAGTATCCGGAACCAGGATAGTGATACGCATGGAATCTACAGCGGCCGTGCTGATTCCAAAATTTCCATGACTGATAGAGATACCGTTTGTATCATCAGCAATGGTGATATTATATTCCCGGTAGGCATCGTTCCCGGTTTTATATACGATAATTGAAAAGTCAGGAAAGTTCTGGTTTCCATTAAAGTCATAAAACCTGGCTTCAAATCTTGTGCCCCCCAGCGGTACTACGATCCCATACGATTTAGCCGTAGAAATTGGGGTGACAAATGCCTGGGTGCCGGTAATACTTTCACCGATGTCTATCTGTACCCCGCTACCGGTTCCGCTTAAAGTAGCAGTAACATTACTGGTTCCGCCGGTGAGCACACCCAACCCGGTAACGGAAGCAATGGCAATCGGGAGCAGGTTGCGTCCGCGGCCCGACTTAACGGTTGTCACCTTACCATTTTCAAGTAGCAGGTCTCCTCCTTTTATATGTACTTTATCGAGTGGGGTTGTCGTTCCAATTCCCAGGTTCTGCGCCGTTGCCATGGTTTGTGCGAATAACAAAAAAGGCAGGATGATAAGATGTTTATACCGCATACTGGGTGCTTTAAGTACGAAGTTGATCAATACCGGCCGGAATTTATGCGGAACTTATAATATGGCGGGGGTGTATTATTGAGCGGAGCAGACTTCACAGCTTGCCCCGTCCGATAGGCGGGGGATGAACACAGATAAATGCATGTAAATATATACCGCGCTTGTCATCCTGCCTGCACCGCGTCCGTCGCCAAGGCTTTGGCCACCAACGGCAGAATTGCGTGGGAGGTACGAAGCATCTCTATATTTTTAAAAACGCTTATATGTTGATGCCGACTGATGAACATTTAATTTTATTGAAACGCGATATAACATGAATCTTCACCATCATCACAATATAATTTTATTAAAACAATACATTTCACGTTAATTGTATATCTTAATCCTTTCGTGATCCATCCTTTAAAAATTACCTCCTGGAGTCCATTGTTTTTGAAAGTCGCATAATTTTCTCCTTATTATAATAATCTTAAAAAGAAAATGAAATTATCTTTTGTTGCTTTCCTATGTATTGCAAGCCTCCTCGTTGAAAACAAATCAGTTGCCCAAAACGGTTCAGCGTTAAACCTTGACGGTGTAAATGATCATGTGACTATACCACATAATTTATTATTAAAACCATCTTCAGCAATTACTATTGAAGCCTGGATCAAGCCTTCCGATATTCATACCAATACTAACTATACGATATATAGAAAAGAAGATGGAAGCGCACGCCATTTATTTGCATTCCAGGGTAATGGAACTATTTTATCATTCGGCCTTGAGCTAAATGGGTTGTATTCCGAACTTGATGTTCCCGTTTCTGCTGTCAATTACGAAGGTCAATGGATACATGTGGCCGCTACTTATGATGGATCAGCCAAAAGAATGTATAGAAATGGAATATTAATAGGAACCCAGGTTGTAAATGGTTTAATTGGAACAGCAGGTTCTGCAAACGTTTATATTGGTTCCTCTGAAGGCGATGATGATTTTTTTAATGGATCTATTGATGAACTTAAATTATGGAACCGTGCTTTAATGCAATGTGAGATAGAAAATAATATGAACTGTTCATTATCAGGAATTCAAAATGGAATGATTGCTTATTATAATTTTAACCAGGGAATTGCTGCTGGCATAAATACTTCGGTCAATATACTTCTGGAGAAGTTAAATAATGATTTAAATGGAACACTCGTTAATTTCGCATTATCCGGACCGTCTTCAAATTGGATAAGCCCGGGTGGAACTCCCATAGGCAACTATTGCGACAAGGCTATATTATTTATATCAATTGCTTCTGGTACAAATCCATCCTGTATTAGCTCATCCTTAACCTTTGCCGCAAATTCCGTCTCTGTACTACCAAGTCCTGTTTACCAGTGGAGAAAAAACGGCGCAATCCTCGCAGGTGAAACAAATATCACTTATACTACTTCACTTTTGAATAACAATGATACCATTTCCTGCACTGTAACTTCAAATTCCATGTGTGCTCTTTCGCTAGCAAGTAATCGTATAGTTATTGAGAAGAGCTTGCCACAATATATTTTTACAGGAAATGGATCTTGGAAAACTGCAGGCAACTGGAACAATAATGCCATCCCACCCGGCATATTGCCATTTTGCTCTGAAATCATAATTGATCCTTTTACAAATGGAGAATGTGTAATTGATACTTTTATTTATATTGCCTATGGCGCCGCATTTAACATACGACCCGGAAAAAAATTAAGAATTATAGAGAGCCTTAAAATTTTCGATCCTTTTAGTGACACGCTAACAGTACAAGAAGATTCTGTTTTTGCAGCCGCAGAAAGCAGGATATTTCAGTTGTCTGATATATACTCTCCATCGCTGGTTGCCGATGATGATAACCAAATAAGTAAATTCCGTAGAAACATTCTTTCGGCCGCAATAGCTTTAACCGATGTTAATCGTCCTGAATTAAATTTTCCAGATGAAGGAACCGATAAGCCCGCGCATAAGGGACTGGCATATGTTTCCAGTGGAGAGAATTATTATGCTAAATGGGAAGTCCGGTATAATAATGGTAGTTGTACTGAGCTTTTACATGGATTAGAATGTAATGGTTTTGTAAGTAGGGTGATGATGGATGCCGGTGTTCATTTACAAAGTAATATCCGATTAACCACTCCTCAGTTTGCGGACACAAGTATCTTAAATAAAAATCTTAGGGCCAGCCCTTTATATAATAAAATACGGTACTTACCAGGGGTTTTACATTATGATTTGGCATTAGTGAAGCCCGGTGATATTATCTTTTTTGTAAAGCCTAATTTTGATTCAAGACATGTAGGTATATGCTGTAATTATAACGGATCCGTGTATGTATTTCAGTCTAATGGAACACCTGGAGATTGTATTACTAATAAACCAGAAAATAAAAGAGGGGCAAGAGCTGTGAAATTATCTGATATCATTACATGGACAGGTTTAGAGAATTATTATGTTTTAAAATTAGAAGTAGTTCCCGAGGATTCATTTATTGATCCTCGTGATGGCCAGGTTTACACATATAAACAAATAGGTGCGCAGGTATGGATGACAAAGAACCTGAACTATGATGCGCCAGGCTCAAAGTGTTATGATAATTCATTGGGCAACTGTAATGTATTTGGTCGATTATATAATTGGAATAGTGCCGTATCACTTGCCCCACCTCCCGGGTGGCACCTTCCTTCCAATGCGGAATGGTCAGTCTTAACAAATTTCCTTGGTGGTGATGCTGTAGCAGGTGGCCCTATGAAGTCTCTTAATCTATGGAATAATCCTAATACGGGTGCTACTAACAGCAGTGGTTTTTCAGCACTTCCTGGTGGCAGTTTCTTTGATGGAGATTTCCATTTCATTGGCACTGATGGTTCATGGTGGACTTCTACACCAGGAGGTACCGGGAATGCATACATGCTGGAGTTATACCATAGCGATATTGAAGTAGGCAGGGATGATGATGGGGTGGAAGGGTATCTTTCGGTGCGATGTGTCAGAGATTAGGTTGTTGAGTCGTTGAGCGTGGTAGTTTTTATTTCGTAGCGTCCACGCCTGGAACCAACTGCATCCCTGAAAAAATCCGTCCATTTGAAAAAAAACTTGCAGCTTGTAGCTGGGTTTCTCACAGATCTGCACGGATTTACACGGATTTAATAACTAACGATAAACGCTTGAGGCTTGAAGCTTGAAGCTTGCAGCTTGTAGCTTGCAGCTTGTAGCTTGTAGCTTGCAGCTTACGGCTATCTCCTAAAAACTTTGCGACAGCCGGAAAGAAGGCGTAATTCCCTTAAAAAAATCATTAAAATAAAACGCAGGCTCTATCCTGGTGGAACCGCCTTTAAACGAAAACCTTCCCATCCCGATCTTAAAAGTATTTTTATCATAGTCATTCCCTTTTTTATTTACAAGGTAACCGATTGAAATAAATGGATACAGGTCAGCGGGCTTGTTGCTTATCCTGGCTTGTCCATAACTAAGGGTAAGGAAATTATTTGTAAAGGTTTTTAATTTGCCGTCGCTGTTTTTTGCAAAACGAAAATGGGTTTCAGCGCCTAGGCCATATTCACGCCTCATAGAATTTTTATTCGTCTTTATTGAAAACCCGAAGCTCGCGGAGGGCACAAAATAATTTTTATAATTCTGTACATCTACAGATAGTCTTAAGGTAAGCATATCAGCCCCTGATATATTTCCAGCAGGCCCCGGGGCGGTAATAGAAGGATTTTTGATCATGTACCACTGCCCGTCTTTGTGCAACTTCCACCTGGAATATAAATTATTTTCCAGCACGTTTATCTTCTCATTTAAATGACCTGCATAGTTTGAAAGATCATTCAGATCATTCAGAAAGAACGTGAGCCGGTAAGACTGATTCCTTTTACTACCAGCGGGGTCACTCACCGGGATAACTTTAACTGTAATAGTAATGGTGTCCTGTTCCAGTTTCAATAATGACAACCCATCTTTATTTAACATGAAATGTGAAGCTCCTGCCCCGGCTTTCTGCACCCTTATCTTTTTGCTTTCATTATCTATTAAATAATCAATACGCCGGGAATAGATCTCTGCCGGAAAAGAATCTTTCAAAGGTTCCATATCATGCATGAATATTTTCACAATGGAATCAATGTCCAGTGTCGAAAGGGTTTCCCGCCTGCTTAATTCAACCTGGAACTTTTCAGCTTTATCGAGGCTGATCATAAACCTTCTTGTGAAATTACCGGCTGGTATTGAAAATACCTGGTCACTCATTGTGCCCTGGGCATGCGCTTCTTCCATGGTGCTAACAAGCACCAATACTACAAGGATTTTTTTCATACACTAATTTTGTGGTGGAATGTTAAGGATTAAAATGTGCTCACCGGTCACTTGTTTTCCCGGTGCTGACAATGAAAGGTCGCTCCCTTTTCGCCGTATCATCCTGCGAACAGGTCCCGGCAGATTTCTGCTAGCCACCGGTTCTTCCAGGTTCCTGTAATCATTTATGTGAACGATCGCTAATTTCTTTGGGGCATTCGCAACAGGGATTGAATTAGTAACAGCGCTGTATTGGGGTGGGATTATATCCGGTACATGGGTTAGTATGATTTGCACTTCACCAGGAAGGGGTACCGGGTATTTTTTAATCCTTCTTATATCCTTCTTGCGCTTTACTACCGGTGAAACTTTTATGGAAACAACCGATGGCCCTCCCTGGGCAATACCATCATTCTTTACCGCAACACTTGATACAGGCGCAATGGTTGTTTTATTTTCCTTCAATACCCATGGCATGATTATTAAAACAAGCAGGCATGCAGCAGCTATGTAGGGAAATATTTTTTTACGGGGTTCCTGCCGGGTTATTCGTTGGCGGAATGTATCCCAGCCGGCTTCTGTATCATATCCTTCCTCTCCCGGGATATTTTCCAACAAAGCGATCCTGTTCCTCCAGGGAATATCATTAGCGTTGTCCTGATTGTTTGCCATAATAAATTCCGTTTGAGATTAATATTTTTTGCAATAGGGTTTTTGCCCGGGATAATTGTGATTTGGAGGTATTCTCCGAGATCCCCAATGCCACGGCTATTTCTTTATGGGTCCATCCTTCAATTTCAAACAGGTTGAATACTGTCCGGTAACCCATGGGCAGGTCGAGAATGATCCTGTATATTTCCGCTGCCGACAGCCGGTCTAATATTTCTTCCGGTATGCTGATCTCCTGTGCTTCATCTTCCGGCACTATGCTGAATGAGCTTTTTTTCCGGAGGTAACCGATGCATTCATTTACCATGATTCGCCCGATCCATCCGTGCAGGGCAGGTTCTCCCTGGTATTTAAAAGAATGGATGGTACTGAGGAATTTCAGAAAACCATCGTGCATCCTTTCCTCAGCGTCACCGTGATCTTTTACATAGCGCCTGCATAGTAATATGTAGCGGCGGCTCAACTGCTTTATAAAGATCTCCTCAGCAGCAGCATTTCCTTTTTTAATTTCTGTTACCAGTTCCGGTAAATTCATCACAGAGAATTTTATTATCATCCAGCCCTGGTTATGATTCCCCAATCTTACATCAGCCTCCTGATCCATGAATTAGCCGCTCAACAACTCAACAACTCCCTTTTTATAAATGCATTTCTTTACCCAAAGGTTGCATGTAAAAAAAAATAACCTTGGGATAATTAATAGTTAATGGCAGCTTTTAATATTAAGACACTTTAATGCAGTATCGCAAAGTACGCCAAGAACCGCCATCGCCATGGTTCGTGCCTTCACAAACCACTTTAGAGATCTTACTCCTCCATACTTTCCGGTAATCCCAGCCTTTTGAAAATGATCTTCACCTGGTTTACATTATAATAGCGTCCTCTCTTTGGTCCAATATCATCGAGGAAAGGTTTTATCCAGTTCACGAATGTTTTGGTAGAGATATAATAAATGTCACAGATCTCTTTTACAGAGTAGGGTTTTATCTCCTTCACGTTATTTTTAAAAAGAGGGCCGGTATTCCACGGCGGCGTGTCTTTTTGCATTGTCTCACAGATTTAAAAAATAACAGTTAAAGCCCTTGCCTTGGTTAGTGCCTTCACGAACCACTTTAGAACGCTTGCAGCGTAAGGCTGTTCTAAAATTCATCATCCATATCCCTTTTCATCTTTACATCGCCTTGGTTCGTGCCTTCACGAACCACTTTAGAACGCTTGCATCGTAAGGCTGTTCTAAAATTCATCATCCATATCCCTTTTCATCTTTACTCCTTTGCTTACATCGCCTTGGTTCGTGCCTTCACGAACCACTTTAGAACGCTTGCATCGTAAGACTGTTCTAAAATTCATCCTCCATATCTCTTTTCATCTTTACTCCTTTGCGAAATTCCCATCGCCATGGTTCGTGCCTTCACGAACCACTTTAGAACGCTTGCATCGTAAGGCTGTTCTAAAATTCATCATCCAAATCCCTTTTCATCTTTACTCCTTTGCGAAATTCCAGTATATCTGCGGGTTCACAATCCAGCACTTCACATAAAATATCCAGCGTGGCAACTTTTATCGCTTTTGCTTTTCCGTTCTTTAGTATTGACAGGTTAGATAATGTAATGCCTACCCTTGCACTCAATTCATTCAGGCTCATCTTACGTTTTGCCATCATTACATCAAGGTTGATAATTATCGCCATGTTATCTGGTTAGTGGATGATTCAAATAAAGTTGGATTATATGGTAAGTTCCTGTTGCTCCTTTAGCCTGAGCCCGTCGCGGAAAATATAACTCATCACCACTAAGCTTATTCCCAGTAAGATCTTAGTTACCTCGATATCGCTCGTGAACGAAAATTGTGCAACATGTTCGATTTTTTCCGGGGTAATTGATAATTTGACGGGGTTTTTATATGCCAGGAAAACCCAGTAGAAGCAGGTAACAACCAATTGTATTATAAGAATTGACAACCCTGCCCATTTTAAGAAAGATACATTGGCTGGTGTAAAATATTCACGCCGTTCAAAATTCTGGAACAACCGCGCCAGCAGGTAAAGGCAAAGCGCTAAAAAACTAACTTTTGCTATATCATATAAAATAAAACCTGCCCGCTGCAGGTGACCTGCCGCATTAATTCTTAATTTTTGATATTGCGGTAAAGTCTCCTTGATAATATTTTTTGTAACATAGTTATATCTTAAATCATTCTCACTAGCGGACAGGGATGTGTCATAGGATGTTACCTGTGAGTTTCCTTCGAGTGGACCATGCTCAGTAATCAACACTACCGTGGTATCCATGCTGATAGTTTCACCAGGTTTCATACTCCGGATAATACTATCCAGCATGGCTTTACTATTTTCGAAAAAAGGGCCTTGGTACCGGACACCGCCACTACCAGAACTATTTTCTTTTTTGTAACTGTAGTTAATTGCCGTGTCGGGGGCTTTAATTTCGGCAGCAGTATTCCGGTGGGTGTCAACTAACAACCCCGGTTCCGCAAGGGTCCAATATCCATCGCCTGTTTTAAGGGTTATGGGCCGGTTAATAACCTGGCCAATGATATC
>DATHEH010000282.1:0-3472 GCA_035318685.1 Ferruginibacter sp. | reverse complement strand
TGCGCCCTTACTTTCGCCGCCGCTGTTAATTAAACCCACACGGCCCATATAGCAATTGGCTACCTGGTAGCGGCAAAGGTCGATTGGATTATCGCTGGTTAGTTGAGAGTAAACAAGCGGCGATGTCTTACCATGCTTGGTAGCATTATACCCCCCGTTATTGGTGGGTAATTTTTGTTTGATGATGTCGGCCTGTATGGTAACACCCAGGTGATTGGCCTGGCCGGTAAGATCTGCGGCAGTATGGTAATCCACACCATCTACCTTAAACCCGTTATTACGGAGATAGCACCAAAGAACGGTGGTCATACCCAGTTCGTGCGCCATTTCAAAAGCCGTGGCAACTTCCTGTATCTGGCGTGTACTTTCAGGGCTGCCGAAATAAATGGTAGCACCAACGGCAGTAGCGCCCATGTTCCAGGCGTCTTTAACCTGTCCAAACATGATCTGGTCGAATTTATTGGGAAGTCCTAAGAATTCATTGTGGTTTATCTTAACCATCATGGGGATCTTGTGTGCGTATTTGCGGCTTACAATACCGAGTACGCCGAAGGTGGAAGCCACTGCATTACAACCGCCCTCAATGGCCAGCTTTACAATATTTTCAGGGTCAAAATATACGGGGTTAGGAGCAAAGGATGCGCCTGCACTGTGTTCTATGCCCTGGTCAACGGGTAATATGGATACATAGCCTGTTCCTGCAAGGCGGCCGTGGTTTAAAATACTCTGTAAATTTTTTAAGGTTTGGTTATTCCTGTTGCTGGCTCTCCATATTTCATCCACGTGGTTTGGATTGGGGAGAGAGATGTCTTTTTGAGAGATGGTCTTGCACTCGTGATTTAATAAAGAATCAGCCTGGTCACCTAATAATTCAATGATTTTTTTATTCGCCATGTTAGTTTGATTTTGGGCAAAAATAATGTAAAAAGTGCTGAATCAGAAGGGGTACAGAAATTTCCCTTTAGGAGAGCTGCAAGCTTCAAGCTACAAGGGGAGAAGCATGCTAATCAAAGTTGCCCCCTTGTAGCTCCTTCCCTTGTAACTTATAGGGACAGGTGAAGTTCCCTGAAATAATCCGGTGCCAGCAACAGCCTGCTCCCATACCAGCTGAACATTTCTCCATCGGCTAAAATTATCTTACAGCCCGGGAGTTGTGCACCCAATTCATCAATGTGTTTTTGTTTAAAAGGGTAGGGCTCGGAAGACAATAAAAGCAGTTTGCAATTTGCGGTCTTCAATTCAGCAGTACTTATTTCAGGATATCTTTTTTTATCAGAGAAAGCATTTATAAATCCACATTTCAGCAGCATGTCATTAATAAATGTATCGCCGCCAACGGTCATAAAAGGATCACGCCAGATGAGGTAGGCGGTTTTTGGTTTTGGGTTTGTGGTTTGTTGTTGGGAGCTTAACCAGGTGAACCTGTCGTTAATCTCATTCAAAAGTAAGAATGCCTGCTTTGACTTTCCCGTAAGGTCACCAATATCCTTTATCATTTCTAAAGCTTCTTCCAGGTTATTTACATCCGTTACCCAAACGGCGTGGTCCTTTGCCAGTTCTTCCACCTGTTCTTTTACATTTTCTTCTTTATTGGCAATGATAAGGTCGGGCTGCAGCTCATGTACAAGGTTGATATTAACAGCCTTTGTGCCACCTACCCGTGTTTTTTTATGAAGCCATTCTCTGGGGTGTACACAAAACTTAGTGATGCCAATGGTTTCCTGCTCCAGCCCCAGGTAATGCAGTAATTCTGTTTGAGAAGGCACAAGGGAAATGATCCTTTTAGGGATGGCCCCAAATGCCGATGTTGTGTGGAGGATCATGCTATAAAAATAGGAAGAAGGAGGGGTTAGGGCATAAAAAAACTTCCGCAGCCCGTTGACGTATCAATTAACTGTGGAAGTCAAGTTTTTAAACCAACCAAGCACGGTTGTCGGTTTTTTCAGGATTAAGGATCTGCTTTCTTAAGGGGGTTACCTTATTTAGCAGAGTAACCTAATTTTTTTATCCTGGTTTCAGTGTTCTTCAATTTGCCATCGTCGCCTTTTACAGCATAGGCAGGATATTGGTTTTTCTTTTGGTTTTTCGCCATCATCGCTTTTTACGGCATAGGCTGGATATTGGTATTCTTCGGTTCTTCTTGCCATCGTCGCTATTTGTAGCATAGGCTGGATATTGGATATTGTCTTCGATCTTTTGGTTTTTCTTCGGATAAGAAAGATCTTAAAGCGATATTGGATTCAAAAAACTTAAAAAGAAGTTGACTGATATTGGATTGTTTGTTGGTTCTTCACAAACATTGGATTGAATTCTTTTGGCTTTTATCAGGATCTTGGATAACGATTGATATTTAATCTCTATCAATCAACTTCTGACACAAAGATGCAACAGTTTAACATTCCTTTATAGAGCGATAATGCGCTATTTTCAAACTACTGTAATTACTGTTGCCATAGTAAATACGCTATAGAATACTACTTTCCGGTAAGTAAAAACATATCGTAGATTTACGTGAGCAGGATCGTATTATTTTTATCATATGAAAAGTGCTGCACCCGTTGGATGCAGCACTGTACTGTATTTTAGCCCTGTCGTATAAAACCGGTAAGCTTATTTGGTAAGGCTCTGTATGATGTCGTATTTGGTCACAATATGGAATGAACCGCTTTCGTCCTTACTTAAAACCGCCCCGTTTTCCTTGGTAATAAATGTGCTCAAACGCTCAACCGGGGTCTCAAATGCCACTTCGGGGTAGGCTTTTTCCATAACTGATGCAACCGATTGTGTTTTAATATCGGGGTTGTTCAGGATCTTGTTGAATAAACCGCTTTCGGATATGGCGCCTACGTTAGCATCCTTATCCATTACCGGGATATTCTCAATATCATATTTCTTCATCAGTTCTATCGCTTCAGCTACCGTATTGGCTGGATTTACGTGTATGAGTTTTTGTGCGCCCCTTCCGCTTATCAGGTCTTTGAATGTTTTCACATCCAGGAATCCTCTTTCCAGCATCCACTGGTCGTTATACACTTTGCCTACATACCTGCTTCCGTGATCATGAAAGATGCACACCACAACATCATCTTTTTTTAAAGAATCTTTTAGTTGTAATAATCCCTGCAAACAACTTCCTGCACTGTAACCGCAGAACATGCCTTCTTCTTTGGCAATACGCCTTGCCATTACAGCGCCATCCTTATCGGTAACTTTTGTAAAGGCATCAATAACACTCATGTCGTAATTCTCAGGAACAAAGTCTTCGCCAAAACCTTCGCTGATATAAGGATATACTTCTTTCTGGTCCAGTTCGCCTGTTTCAAAATATTTTTTTAATAAAGAACCATAGCTGTCTATCGCCCATACTTTGATGTTGGGATTTTTTTCTTTGAGGTATTTACCCGTACCAACAATAGTACCGCCGGTTCCGGTTGCCACTACAAGGTGTGTAACTTTTCCTTCTGTCTGTTCC
>DATHEH010000281.1:0-2499 GCA_035318685.1 Ferruginibacter sp. | reverse complement strand
TATAGCGTTCATCGACTGTTTTTAAGGGTATGGTGGGGAATTCTTTTTGTAATTTTTTTATTGCAGCTTCAACCAGTGGCGTTCCATGTGTATCTGATTCGTCCCAGTTCTTAGGCAGGCCAATGATGATGAGTTCGACCGGCTCTTCGGAAAAATATTTTTTTAAAAAAGGGATCAATTCTTTTGAATCTATGGTAGCCAGGCCTGTGGCAATGATCTGCAGGGGATCTGTTACTGCCAGGCCGGTTCGTTTGCCGCCGTAGTCTATTGCAATGATTCGTGCCATATTGGTTGATGGTTTATAGTTGGTCGTTCATAGTTCATAGTTCATGGTTCATAGCAGGAGCATAATGTTGTAACGTGCGCTATGGTCATAGAGACAGCCATGAAAACATCAACCACTGGCTATGAACAGGTCAAGTATGACAAAGATGCTGAAAACAACCGAAGCAATGCCGTTAGTGGTGAAGAAAGCAATATTTACTTTACTAAGATCATCCGGTTTTACCAGCCTGTGTTGGTATATCAAAAGACCAATAAAAAATGCAACACCAATCCAATATAATGTGCCAAAAAAGCCGAACACACCTGCATAGCCAACACAAACAACGGCAAAGACATGCAACGCTTCTGAGATCGTTAAAGCCCTGTTCTTGCCCACAGCCGCAGGGATAGAGTGCAATTTGTTGTTTTTGTCAAATTCCTCATCCTGCAAAGCGTAAATAATATCGAACCCGCTCACCCAAAACAAAACAGCGAACGAGAACAACACCGGAACGATACCGAAATAGCCTGTTACTGCAAGAAATGCCCCGATAGGAGCAAGGCTTAATCCTACACCCAATACCAAATGACATAATGCTGTAAAGCGTTTGGTATAACTATAGAACAGGATCACGAAAAGGGCAACGGGCGAGAGGTAAAAACATATCCTGTTAATAAAGTAAGTGCAAATAACAAAAAGCAGGCAGTTAATGATAACGAACCATAAAGCGCTGTTCGCTTTTATTATACCCGCAGGTATTTCCCTTACAGCAGTTCTCGGGTTCTTTGCATCAAAATTTTTATCCAGCCAACGGTTGAAAGCCATCGCTGCGGCGCGGGCAAAGACCATACAGAGGATAACCAATATGAAGAGCTTTACAATGGAGAAGATATTTCCGTTCAATTCCCACAAAGAGTTTGAGTACCCCCTTTCCCTGAATAACCAGTCTCCGAAAATCTTACTATTTCTAACGGCAAAAAGACCTAAAAAAAATCCGATCAATGCAAATGGCATTGCAAAGATGGTGTGAGAGAATTTTACAAGAGATAGATATTTTTTTACTGCCAGCATTTAAAATTCAACTTTTAAAATTATAATAACCTCTTTCTTACGATCTCCCACAAGACCACTCCTGCTGCTGTTGCTATATTCAATGAATGCTTCATGCCCAACTGGGGGATCTCTATACAGCCATCACATAATTCTATGGTGGATTGTTCAACGCCGCTTACTTCGTTGCCAAAAATAACGGCAATTTTTTCATCGTCTTTAAATTCCACCTGCTGAAGCGAGAGGCTATTCACTACCTGTTCTACTGCAAACACCTTATAACCTTCTTCTTTTAACGAATCAATAGCTTCCTTTGAGCTGGCAAAATGTTTCCATTCAACGTTTTCCTCAGCGCCAAGCGCAGTCTTCTTAATTTCTTTATGGGGAGGAACGCAGGTGTAACCCGTAATATAAATGGCGTTTATCAAGAATGCATCTGCTGTCCGAAAAACACTGCCCACATTATAGGCACTGCGGATATTCTCCAATACAGCTATTACGGGGATCTTTTCCGTGCGTTTGAATTCTTCAACCGATTTGCGGTTGAGTTCATCCATTGAAAGTTTTTTATTGGTTACCACAAATTTTATTTTTGGATGGCCACGGAGGCACAGAAACACAGGAAATAAATTTTAAATTGAAATTGATGCTCAAAGGTATGTGGTACAAGTGAGTGACACAACGATGATGAGTAAAGAAATTCAGTTGGGTACAAAATATATTGTCTGCATGTTGAAAAGTTGGCTTCGTCATGCTTCCCTAGCAATCACGTTTATATCATCTCACTCTGCAACAATGGATTTTTTACAGAATCTTTTCTTTCAGCATATGCTTTGGCTGCTTTGATAAAATGTACAAAAAGCGGCTGCGGATTTTCTACCGTACTCTTTAATTCAGGATGGTATTGTACACCAATAAAGAATGGGTGATCCGGCAATTCAATGATCTCAACAAGACCGGTGCCGGGATTCTTCCCGCTTGGTATCATGCCGGCTTTTTCAAAATCAGAAAGATATTTATTGTTGAATTCCCAACGGTGGCGATGCCTTTCACTGATCTGCTTTTTACCATAGATGGTATAAGCCAGGCTGTCTTTTTTAATATCGCAGGGATAGGCGCCCAAACGCATGGTGCCGCCCTTTTTTTCAATGGTTTTCTGGTCTTCCATAAGGTCGATCACGGGA
>DATHEH010000280.1:0-3246 GCA_035318685.1 Ferruginibacter sp. | reverse complement strand
GGCGTCGGCTGGCCTTCACCAACGTCATCCGGTTTATCATTCTGGTTAAGGTCGGGATTAGCACCATTGGTTGATGAATCTCTTAAAGCCACATTCTTAAATCCATTTGCAGAGATGATGGCACTGTTATTATAAATGGTACCGCTCACCAGGCTTGAAAGCCTGCACGAAATACGGACGGTAAAATTATTATTAGCTACGGGATAACAGGGAAGTGTTTGGCCTGCTGCCAGTAAATTAATATTTGTATTACCATTAAATAACGGGTTCAGTGTAACGCCTGCCGGGTTACTGGTGAGCGATGCCGATACATTGGAAAGAAAGGCAGCTCCCCGTATCGCAGTGAGGTCATCCGTGAGTTGCACGTTGGTCAGTCCTACGCTTCCATAGTTCCTCACATACACGTCATAGATCACATCATATTGTCCCGGTGTACCTGTTGCAATAACCGAGATCAGTCTTTTTGAAGCACCGATACCGGAATTTATCTGCGTCATATCTGTTGCATATGCACCCTTACCTGCTGCATAGGTATAAGTTATGCCTGCTGTATCACCTGTAACCGGGTCTATTCTTTTAAAAACACATCCACTACCAGGTGAATAAGATGCGATCAGGTCGCCGCTACCAAAAGCAAGACCGGGTAATCCAGTTTTACCCGTAGGCAGCCTGACCGTATCTATGTAAGTACATTTTATATGTTTGGTGGGCCCTCCTGCACTTCCATAATCAGGTGTAAATAATTTATTGTTGAAGACGAAGTACATCTGGCCACTTGGTGTGAGTGTAATATCACCTGTACCCACGTTCCAGAGTTGTTTACCGCCGGTAAGATCAAGCGTATCAGGAATACCTACCGCACCCGTTGTAAAGTTTACCTGGCGGATCATTCCTTTAAATGGTGCAGGGCCAATGAATTCCAATTGCCAGGCCGTTCCGTTAGCGTCAAAGGTTATACCCCCGATATCTGTATTAAAAGTGCGGAAGGTATCAAGACCCGGTGCTGCCGGCATAGGGCAGGTTGTTGGGTCCCATCGCCAGATATATGATTTGTACGGCGCAGGTATATTATAATCCGTCCATACATAGTATATCATCTGGTCGGCAGGATTAAATGCTATACTCGCATTAAAAATAACAAAGGGCTTGTTGGCAGCAGCATAACCTGACAATGGCGCAAAATTGGTCCTCAGGACCGGTTTGCATGCTGTTATTGGCGTAGAAGAATTGGTCAGGTTTGGTGAAGTGTAATTAAAATAATAAAGGGAATCCACCCCACCGGCCTGGGCGCAATTGTTCCTTCCAATACCAAGCGGGTTGCTAAAAGTAGCAGGTTGAGCCAATGCATACTGTGCAATACACATCAGGCTTAAGATTGAGAATAGAATTTTTCTCATAGTGGTACGTTTTAAAAAGGATATTGGTCAATTACACATTAATGACGCACCATAAACTTATTGGCAACTGTTACCTGTCCCGCTTTTATTGCCTGGGCCATGTACATACCTGCCGGTAAATTACTCACGTCAAAATGTATAAACTCATTATTCGTCGCCGATTCCATCATTACCTTCCCTTCTGCATTTATGATCCTCACTGTTGCTTTCTCCCTGTTGCTGTTATCAAAACTGATATTCACAACATCTGTAGCAGGATTAGGTGATATTATTAAATCTTTATTTACATATTGTTGAACTTTTACAATACCGGAGTATTCCTGCCGGCTTGCAGTATAGATCTTTGCCCTGTAAAAAGTTACAGGTGCAAAGGGTAGAACGTCATTAAACGTGTAATTATTCACAGAACCTGATATATTTGTTTTATTCATGGCGCCTGCGTCAATAAAATCTGTCCCATTCGCACTTTTTAATAAGATCACTTTTTCTATAGGTTCGCTGTTTGCAAGGGAAAGATTTGCCTGGTTACCGATCGTGGTTTTATTTGCGGTAAAATTTAAAATGTTTATATCCAACGGGGTGCCTGTATTAGTTAAAGTACCCGTTGCCATTGTTTTATTATCAGGATCAAAACTGATGGTTGCGGGCACAAAAGAAAGGTTATAGGTAATAAAGCCATTACCTGCGGGCCACATTCCATATGTTTCACCTGAATATCCTAATTGTGTTGAATTGTAGTGATAAATGACCACGCTGGTGTCTTTTGTGCCAGCCGCGTTTGCGATCTTTATTACCACCGGCATGGGCATAAATGGTGTTGCAACCGGGTTCCTTGTTTGTGCCAGGGTGAACTGTATCGTGTTTCCACTCACATAATACTGGCCGGTATAATTAGGCGTGCCCAACCCGTTTACCCATGCATTAAAGAACGGGGTAAGGTTCACACCATATAATTGGTTCTCTAAATTCCTTTGGAGGTCTGCTGATGTAGCAGATTTATAAGCTAATAAAGGATCATTGAGATAATCCCTGCAACCCTGGAAAAATTTCGCATCTCCCATCATCGCCCTCAACATGGATACGATCATGGCGCCACGCTGATAGATGGCATTATCATTATTTGTGGTCCAGATGGTATTGGAGTTTGCAATACTTCCGGCACTTAACATAACCGGTGTTGTATTAGTACCACGGGCTGTTGATTTTATTCCTGAAAGATGAGAAGCGGGTGTTACACCAATAGCAGGTATCAATTCCGCGGCCAGCACTTCTGAATATTTTGCAAAACCTTCAGCCAGCCATAAATGGCTCCATGTGGCAAAAGTTACTTTGTCTCCAAACCATTGGTGACCTAGCTCATGGGCTATCACCGACCAGCTTGTCATACTGCCACTGCTCATTCCCGAAAAAGTCTGGTGCTCAATACCTCCGCCCCAGTTATGTTGATAATAACCATGTTTTTCATCTGCGAAAGGATAAGGTCCCCATTTATTGCTGAATTGTACCAGTTCTGTTTTTGAAATATCCATTTGGGTTAATGCGGTACTAAGTGTTCCGGCACTCATGTTGGGATAAGTATAATACATAACAGGCACATTTTTGCCCGCTATATTGACAGTTCCCCTGTAGTGACGGTTATATTTTGCGATACCTAATCCTACAAGGTAAGTTGCAATAGGATACCTGTGTTTATAAATGAAAGTTCTGTTTGCGCCATTGATGGTAGAATCTACCAGTTTTCCGTTTGCAGCTACCCAATAAGCATTGGGTACTGTTACAACAATGTCCATGGAATCCGCCTTATCCTGCATATCTGCTTTACATGGCCACCAATCCCTGTCTTCATAGG
>DATHEH010000279.1:0-16833 GCA_035318685.1 Ferruginibacter sp. | reverse complement strand
TCGAATCTATTTTTTTGTAGTCCTTATCTGCCACGAGGATACTCCTTGCCATGTCCAACTGGTTCTTATATTTCCCGGGGAACTTATCCAAACGTCCGGTCTTTTCAAGTTTGGCAAACAGCTTACTCCTGAATTCATCTTCCCTTGCCAGGTTGAACAGTATGGTATCGGTAACAGGCAACTTATTTCTTAACAATAAAACAGCCGCATTAAGCCGCACATCAGCGTCTTTGGATTGCAATAAACGTTCAAAGAACAGTTTTACATTATTGTTCCTGTTATAATACGGAAGAAGTAAAACGCTGTACTGGTCAAGATTGGCCTTGCTGTCGTTACCATACACCTTATACTTCGTCGTTGTGGCATCATCTTCCTTCAAGGTTTCCTTTTCCATTATCTTTTCATCCTTTAACCGTTGTTTTTTCAATTCTACATTTGCATCCAGGTAAATTTTGGAAAAATAATTCTCATACTCCTTTGCTTTAATGATATTACTGTCAACAAGGGTTACCAGCAGTGACAGCACCGCATCCTTATAATCACTTAAAGATGATAATTGCAATAATTCCGGAAACAGTTCCCTGGCAAGGATCAAAGAATCCTGCAGGCTGCTGAAGAGCCCCGTATACTCATAATTATCTTCAAAAATGGGTGGGTCCTGCAGGATCAGCTCTTTTAACAAGGAATAAGCTGCTTTGGTTTTATGCCGGGCCAGCGCTTTAAAAACCTCGTTTTGAAAAAGACTGGTATCAGCAGTTTGTTCATATATCTTTTTAAGGTGACTGACGACAACGGGTTTTGAAGAGTCCTGTATATAACCGAGTTCCGCTATCAGTTTGCTCTTTGTCTCAAAATATAGTTTATCGGAAAGGTTCAGCCTGGCAATGGCTTCGATTATCTTAGGAACAGCTTTTTCACCGTAATGGATATTCGTGATGGATTGTTGCGCCCTTGTATGCGCAACACTATCCTTACTAAAGAGGTCATTAAAGAATTCATCAAGCCGGTTATCATAGATATTACGGCCCAGTTTTTTTTCTGCGGGCGCAAAAGTAGAAAAGAAGGAATTTATAAAAGGACTTCCTGCACCAAGGGTGTCTCCCATAGTAACCAGGCTGAACGTATAATTATCTTTAAGCATTACCAGCCGGGTGATGGTACGGGATGACCCCGTATCACGAAGCGTAAAACGATAGCCCTTTATGCCATTCAACAATTGTAATGAATCGCTTTTATACAGGAACAGGTCATTTTTCTTATAATAATCCGCTATTTCATCTATCCAGAAGTTGGTTGAATCTTTTACGTAATAATATTTGGGATATTCCTGGATGCTCACGCCGATCATTTCCCCGGTGGAATCGCTTTTGAAAAGACCGTTCTTTGTTTTGGGCCAGTAACTGATATACCCCGAAGAATTATTACCATTTGCAATTTCACTACTGGCATTCTCCACCTCCTGCCGTAATTCTTCATTCATTTGCGGCGCAACGGGTGTTGACACAGTAAAGTGCATGAACGTATCAATATAATTTGTTGCAGTATTATATTGATAAGGAGTGAAATTAAACGACTTAAAAAAAGAAAAGAAATCAGGATCCTTATTCTTACTCTTTGCCGCTATTACATAATAGTGCGGCCCCTTAATAATGTATTTCGCCTGTACGATCGAACCATCCTTCATCTTTTCTTTTACATCCAGACTTGGGTATCCATTGAAAGAACCCTGAACACGGCTTTTTCCCGGAGGCAAGGAAACCTCTTCATTAAAAAGATCAGGATTCCTGAAAGACTCTTCTACCAGGCTAAGGTCAAAAGTATCCTCTTCCAAAAACTTAAAATTGTAAACTGATTTTTTGAACACGAGGTAAGCATCTCCGGTTGTTTTATCTACGGCTTCGTACTCCCATCTTTCTATCCCATCAGTGGAAATGGTATTCAGGTATTCTGAAGGTGCGTGGGGAAATTTTATGGCAAAGCCTCCCTGTTTTGGCTGAAAAAGAACAGGTGTGTTTGCAGCCTCTTTTAATTGTATGGAACTAAAGAATTGCTCAGCTTCTTTTCCCTGCACATAATTCTCTTTCCCGCTCATCTTAAAAAAAAGTACTTCAAAGGGTGTTACAAAAATATTATAACGTTGCAGGTCGCCCCGGCGGGTACGGTTACTGATATCATAGCCTGTGTACCCGTTCTTATGGACCAGTTTTTTAGATAAGATCTTGCCCGGTATATTCTCGTACAATACACTATCTACTTTTCTTAAAACTTCTTTTTCATTATGACCAAGAAATGCGGCGTGTGTTTTTATCCGTGTCACCAGGTAATAAGCGCCATTGCTCATGTCGGAATACTGCCTCCTGTCTACCTGTTGCGATTCATCACTCAGTTTATACAAAGGCCCAGGCATGGAAACGCTGTAAAATGCATCATCGGCATGCTGAACGGAGAACTGAACGGGTACCTTTAATTTATCGATTGATTCTTTCTGCGTAGCATCCCTGTTTGTCATTTTTATGGGGCGCAGTTTATACCCTTTTTGACGCAGTAATTCAATAATACCCCGCGGGCCTGGTAAATGTGCAGCGCCAACACCTGCAAAGAGTGAACTTTTCTTTATAATGGTATCAATAGAGTTTGCCTGTATCCCGTTCCGTTTATAAAGGAATTTTTCTGTGAAAGCATCAGAGCGATCCATAATCCTGTCAAGGGAATCCATCAGGTCAAGGTCTCCCCTGCGATATGCTTCCTGCGTTTTTTCTACAATATCAAATCTTGATTCACCATCCGGATCCACCGGCCTCCTTTTTTTCTCTTTGGCCATATCAGTATAGGCCTCTATCACGATCTTTTCGGTTTCAAAATAATCTTCCACACCTGTTGCTCTTTTGCCAAGTTTTTTCCCTGTCTGAAAAATATACAGGTCTAAAAAAGTATCTTCTTCAAAATCTTCCTTGGCTTTATAACTGCGGTAGAGTAAACTGTTAACCACAGTAGGCTCGGTGCTCATGGCCAATTTCAGGTCATCTTCGTATTTCTTAATGCGGAAAGAATTCTCTGTGAGGTAATCTCCCTGGGGCGCCTGTACAAAATTGGCGTAGTTCTCCTTTAATCTGGTTAGTCCCACCATTTGTCCCTGCCACAGTTCCGGGTTAAGTTCCAGCGCAACTGCATCCGCATTTTTTATGGCCAGGTAAAAAGAATCACTCAGGTGAAAGACCATTTTACTGCTTACGTGCATGGTGCCGAACAAATAGGATGGTTTTTTTAAGCCATTCCCGGTGATCTCCCACAAAAGGCTTGGATACCTGGCCACAGGCTTATTTTGGCCCCTGCCGGGAATGGAGCAAACTAACACCACAGCAAGCAGGATGAAAGAACGTTTATATAACATTATGGCCAATATTAGTAATGTATGGGTTCGTATAAAGATGCGTAGAACTGGAGAAATCACAAAATAATAGCTGCTCATTTAACGGATTGTTGGACCTGCTTATTGGAATAAGATTTTTTTATCCACCGCAAAATATTAATTAAGCAATTTAAATGGCATTTTAGTACCTTTGCCCACTTTAAATCATGCCGTAACATGATAAATGCCCGGGGTTCCAGGGCTAAATCTCTGTAAAAATACAGTACAAGGCATGTGACATCAATAAAAATAAAAATTGTTACATGAAATTATCCCAGTTTCGTTTTGACCTTCCGCTCAATTTAATTGCCCAGCACCCTACCAAAAAACGCGAAGACAGCCGCATGATGGTGATCCACCGTAAAACAGGACAAATAGAGAACAGGCATTTTAAGGAGATCATCGATTACTTTGATGACAAGGACGTATTCGTGGTTAATAATACCAAGGTATTCCCTGCCCGTATGTATGGCCGTAAAGAAAAGACAGGTGCAAAAATAGAAGTGTTCCTTTTAAGGGAACTGAACAAGACCAATAAATTATGGGACGTGATCGTTGACCCTGCCCGTAAGATCCGCGTAGGCAATAAATTATATTTTGGCGACAGTGATGAACTGGTTGCTGAAGTGATCGATAATACCACCAGCCGCGGTCGTACCATTCGTTTTTTATGGGATGGCACAGATGATGAATTCCGCCAGATGCTGGAAATATTGGGTGAAACACCTTTGCCAAAATATATCAAACGCAAACCTGAAGAGGAAGATAAAGAACGCTACCAAACCGTTTATGCAAAGCATGAAGGTGCGGTTGCGGCACCTACTGCCGGTTTACATTTTAGTGAAGAATTAATAAAGCGCCTTGAGATAAAGGGGATCCGTTTTGCGGAAGCCACACTACATACCGGCCTTGGTACGTTCAGGCCAATTGAAGTAGAAGACCTTAGCAAGCATAAGATGGATGCAGAATATTACCGTATTGAAGAAACTGCGTGTAAAATAGTCAACAAGGCAAAAGAGAACGGAAACCGTATCTGTTCTATCGGTACCACTACCATGAGGGCAATGGAATCTTCATTTACCGCTCAGAAATTATTAAAGCCTTCTGAAGGCTGGACCAATCACTTTATTCATCCCCCTTATAATTTTAATATAGCTGACGCGTTGGTGACAAATTTTCATTTACCAAAAACAAGTTTGCTGATAATGGCTTGTGCATTTGCCGGGTATGACCTGATGATGGAAGCTTACAAAAAAGCAATAAAAGATAAATACCGCTTCTTCAGTTATGGTGATGCGATGCTGATCATCTAAATAAAATATTTCACATTTTTATTACTAACTCCCCAACCGGGGAGTTTTTTATTGAAAATCAGAGGCCCGGATAGAGATCCAGGCCGTGTTAATCCAATATCCTATGAAAAACCAAAGGCATCTACGATTTTTATAATCGCCTGGTTTTACTTTATTAATTATTGTTATAAAAAAGAGGGGCTTGGATAGAAATCCAGCCCCGTTTAATCCAATATCCTATGAAAAACCATATATAAGACGCTCAAAAGAGTATTTGTGTTGCAAATGAATTGTTAACAGATTTATATATCTTTAGAATACTGAAAATAACTCGTTTATGAAAACCATTCAACAGTGGCTTAGCGAATACGGCGAGAGCCACCAGGACCATACCAATAAGACCATTCACTGGATCTGTGTGCCGGCCATTTTTTTCTCTATTGTTGGATTGCTGTTCAGTATAAAGCTACCCTTCATTATAGCCGGGTTACAGCTGAATGTCGCCATGATCATACTTGTATTAATAGTTTTCTATTACCTCTCTCTTTCAAAAACATTATGGGTAGGGCTCTTCTTATTTGCAGTTTTCTGCTTGTGGCTGTGTTGGCTGATAGAGCGCTCAGGTATTTTGCCGCTGTGGCTTTTCAGTGTTATTGTTTTTGTAGTAGCATGGATCGGGCAGTTCTATGGCCATAAGATAGAAGGGAAAAAACCCTCTTTTTTAAAAGACATCCAGTTTTTGCTGATAGGTCCTGCGTGGTTAATGAGCTTTATTTATAAAAAGCTGGGGATAGGAATATAAAGACAGCTACAAGGGAGGAGACTCAAGGGACAAATCTTTCGGTGTAAAAGTTTTTTATGCGAGTAAAAGTCAGCAATAAATATTTAACCCCTTGAAGCTTGCAACTTGCAGTTTTTCTCTCACAGTCCAAACAACCCCTTATTCAGCAACTGCAATGTTTGTTCCTTATCTGCACGGGCGATAAGCAAAGAGATATTATGCCTGCTGCCTCCATAGCTTACCATGCGAACCGGTACTGCTGAAACAGCTGCAAATAATTTTTGCATGATGTCTTTTGTTTCTGTTATCTCGTTACCAACGATAGAAACAATGGATTGGTTGGTATCGATCTCAACCGTTCCAAAAACTTCCAGTTCCTTGGTTATTTGTGGCAGGTAAACATCATTATCAATGGTAACAGAAACTGCAACTTCTGATGTAGTGATCATGTCAATGGAAGTGCGGTATTTTTCAAATACTTCAAACACCTTGCGAAGGAAACCATAGGCCAAAAGCATTCGGCTGCTTTTTATTTTTATCGCCGTGATACCATCTTTTGCAGCAACCGCTTTTACCCCAACACTACCTGCTTTTTCGGTTATTAATGTTCCATGTGCTTCGGGTTGTAAAGTATTAAGCAGGCGAACGGGCACGTTAAAGAACTGCGCCGGCCAGATACTTGCAGGATGGAGGATCTTGGCGCCGAAATAAGCAAGCTCTGCTGCTTCTTCAAAACTCAACTGCTCGATCGGCATAGTTACATTCACCACTCTTGGATCATTGTTGTGCATACCATCAATATCCGTCCATATCTCACAAACAGTTGCATTTATTGCCGCAGCTATGAGGGAAGCGCTATAATCACTTCCCCCTCTTTTTAAATTATCTACCTCACCCTTTGCATTTCGGCTGATATATCCCTGGGTAATAAAAATGGTTTTATCCTTATTTCGCTGTAACAATTGCGAAAGCTTTACTTTGATAGTTCCTATCTGCGGCTCATCGTTTCCATCAAGGGTCATAAAATCAAGTGCAGGCAGCAATACATGATCAATATTTTTTTCTTCGAGGTAGATGCTGAATAATTTTGTGCTCAACAATTCACCCTGCGCAAGGATATCCTTATTTAAAGCTTCGCTGAAAGAGATCTTTAAGATGATAGAAAGAAATTCGAAGTGCTCATTCAATACTGCACCTGCCTTATCCCTGCTTTGGTTCTGTTCCAGTAATTCTTCAACAAAGTTCTGGTAGTGGGCATACATGTCATCGATCTGTTGTTTGGCAGCAGACCTGTCACCCCTTGAAAGGGATTCACTTATTTCTACCAAAGCGTTGGTTGTGCCACTCAGCGCTGAGAGCACAACGATCTTGCTTTCCTTATCCTTGGTGACCAGGTTCGCTACTTCCTTCATCCGGTGTGGCTTACCTACACTGGTCCCACCAAACTTCATTACTTTCATTTTCTATCTTAAAATTGAGGTGCAAATATAAACCTTAAAGAGCGACTTCGAACTTGTTTCCCAAAGCCTGCAGGTCTTCTGTAACAGCAGCCAGCAAAGGAATACCGTTTTTCAACCTGTCGGCTTCCATTTCCCTTTCAGGATCTCCGGGTATAAGTACTTTTTCCTGTCCCGCAATCGTTTGCGCCGAACGAAAACGGCTTATCCATTTATCCATATGGATCTTAAATTCACCGGCAGTTCTGAATGCATCGATACGCATGGCGCCAAAAAAATGGCCAATGCCTTCGCCAGGCATATTTTCAGGCATCGGCAAATAAGCAGGAAATGGTGGTACCCAAGGACCATAATTGGCCCCGCTCAAGATCCCTGAAAAAATATCTGCAATGGCGCCCAATGCATAACCCTTGTGGCTGCCATGTTCCTTATCACCACCCAGAGGTAAGAGCAGGCCGCCATTCTTTATTTCATTGGGATCGGTAGAATCTTCACCTTCTTTAGTAAGCGCCCAGCCCGAGGGCATGGGTGCGTTCTTTCGTTGCAGGATCTCCAGCTTTCCATTGGCTGCGGTTGTTGTTGCAAAGTCGGCGACAAAAGCAGGTTGTTCACCCGCCGGGATAGCAACAGCAATGGGATTTGTGCCTAACATCCTCTCTTTCGAAAACGTGGGAGCAACCAATGCAGATGCGTTAGTCATAGCAATCCCGATCATTCCTTCTTCCAAAGCCATCATGGCATGTTTGCCGGCAATACCAAAATGGTTACTGTTCTTTACGCTTACCCAACCCGTGCCCACTTGTTTTGCTTTGCTGATGGCTACCTGCATTGCATTAGGCGCAACTACCAGGCCTAAACCCCTGTCACCATCAACAACTGCAGTGGAAGGCGTTTCATGTACGATCTTAATTGCAGGCTTTGCATTTACTCTTTGTACTTCCCACAAACGGATATAGCCGCTGAGCCGGGCTACACCATGACTATCCACACCACGCAGGTCTGCTGATAATAAAGATGCAGAAGCGGTAATTGCATCTGCTTCACTGCAACCGATCTTGATGAAAATATTTTTAGAGAAGTTGAATAACTGATCGTAAGTAAAGGTTTTGCTCATCAAACAAAAATAAGTTTTAAATAAGAAAGCCGCTCATAAATGAACGGCCTTCTCTTTTTGCTCAACCTTACTGCTGTATATGAGATCATTGATCTTTTTCTTTTCTCGCTTCCTTCCGTTTCGTTTTCAGTTTTTCTTTTTGCTCTTCCGTTAAGATGCCCTGCACACTTTGCGCCTGCTCTTTTTGAAATTCACGCAGTTCTTTCTTCTTTTCATCAGCCGTGAGCTTATCATTATTTTCAATGGCTTCTTTTTTTGCTTTACCCGATTGGCGGATCTCTTTTAATTTAGATCGTTGCTCTTTGGTAAGATCAAGTTCCTTCATCATGTCTTTTTTGCCCATCTTGTCTTTTTTAGACATTGCCTGCTTATCAGCGAGACTGTCCGGTTGCTTAGCAGGGGTTCTTGCTATTTGCGCAAAGGAGAATAATGAGCCAAAACTGAGGATCAAAACGATAAGCGGTTTTTTCATGCTTTTAAATTTTCTGAATGATAGATAGATTATTTATGCCGAAGTTTAAAGTAAGTGTAAAAATCACAAAAAAAACCGGCCACGAATGTGAAACCGGTTCAGTTTTCCAAGTTTTATGATTATTTTATCTTAAGAAAAGTATTTCCCGGTACTTAGGCAGCAGCCAGAAGGAATCATCTACAAGCAGCTCCAACTTATCTACATGGGTGCGGATGATGTCGAAGTATTTGCCTTTCACATTATCGCAATACGCAATAGCTTTTTTCCTTGTATCAGCGATCTCGTTAGCTTTTTTTCTTTCTTCGATCATTTTTTCAACATTATCGCTGATCTCGTTGACATGCGTGCTTATGGCCTCCAATACCTGCTTCTGGTTGGCATAGGCTTTTTCCGAAAGACCCGCTTCTTTTAAGCCGGTTATATTCTTTATTAATATATTCTGGTACTTAACGGCTGAAGGAAGTATGAATGTTGTGGCCAGGTCACCCATCACCCTTGCCTCGATCTGTACTTTTTTAATGTAGGCTTCCAGCATGATCTCGTGGCGTGCTTCCAGTTCTGCATGGTTATAGATCTCGTTGCTTTCAAAAAGATGCTTGATCTTTTTTGTTACATAGGCATCCAGCGCAAGTGGCGTTGTCTTTACGTTTGGCAACCCACGCTTTGCTGCTTCCTTTTCCCATTCTTCGCTGTACCCGTCTCCTTCAAACAAAATAGTCTTGCTTTCAACAATATATTTCTGGATGACCTGCATCAGGGCAACTTCTTTTTTCTCACCTTTTTCTATCAATCCATCCACATCAACCTTAAAGGTCTTCAGTGTTTCTGCCATGATCGCATTTAACGTGGTCATTGCATTGGCACAATTGGCAGAAGAACCTACCGCACGGAATTCGAATTTGTTACCGGTAAAAGCAAATGGTGATGTCCTGTTACGGTCTGTATTATCAAGCATCAGTTCCGGTATGCTTTTATGGATATCCAGTTTTAAAATGGCTTCATCCTGTTCGTCAAACTTACCAGATACCCTGGTCTCCACCTGGTTCAATACCTGTGTTAAGTATTTACCAATGAAGATGGAAATGATCGCAGGCGGCGCTTCATTGGCACCAAGACGATGGTCATTACCCGCGCTGGCTATTGACGCACGCAGCAGGTCTGCATAATCATGTACTGCTTTAATGGAGTTCACAAAAAAAGCAAGGAACATTAAATTGGTCTTGGGTGTTTTGCCCGGGGCCAATAAATTCACACCTGTATCTGTTGCCAGGCTCCAGTTATTGTGCTTACCACTTCCGTTGATGCCGGCAAATGGTTTTTCGTGTAATAAACATTTTAAGCCATGGCGCTTCGCCACACGTTCCATAATATCCATCAGCAAAGTGTTATGGTCTACCGCGAGATTTGTTTCTTCATAGATCGGCGCACACTCGAACTGCGCAGGCGCAACTTCATTATGCCTTGTCCGGATGGGAATGCCCAGCCTGTAACTCTCCTGTTCAAAATCCCTCATGTAAGCATATATCCTTTCCGGGATGGCACCAAAATAGTGATCATCCAGTTGTTGTCCCTTTGCGGGTGCATGGCCAAAAACAGTGCGGCCGGTCAGCAGCAGGTCAGGACGGGCATTTGCCAGGCCTGCATCTATAACAAAATATTCCTGCTCCCAACCTAAGGTAGCGGTAACCTTGGTAACATTCTTATCAAAATACTGGCAAACATCAGTAGCAGCTTTATCCAGTGCAACGAGTGCTTTTAATAAAGGCGTTTTTGTATCTAATGATTCACCGGTGTAGGAAACGAAGATCGTTGGTATGCATAAGGTCTTACCCTGGCCGATCTCCATGATGAAAGCCGGTGAGGAAGGATCCCATGCCGTATACCCTCTTGCTTCAAAAGTTGCCCTTAGTCCACCGCTGGGGAAAGAAGAAGCATCAGGCTCCTGCTGAATTAAAGCGGCACCTTCAAATTCTTCAATTGGCGTGCCATCAGATTTTAAAGTAAAAAAGGAATCATGCTTTTCAGCAGATAATCCCGTAAGCGGCTGAAACCAGTGGGTAAAATGGGTAACGCCCCTGCTCTCTGCCCATGCCCTTATGCCATTGGCGATCTGTGAACCCATATTGCGGTCAATTTTTTTTCCACCCCTGGTAGATGCTACGAGGCTTTTATAGGCTTCGTCACTCAGGTATTTACGGGCGACTTCAAGTGTGAACACGTTCTCATTAAAGATATCTGTTATCCTGGCAGAACTATCCACCTTCACTTTTGGAACGCCCCTGCTTAAATTATCTAATGCCTTAAACCTTAAAGATTCCATGTTTTTTTAATTTAAGGAGCAAAAAAACATTAAATAATTCTTTAAACCCAATTTTTTTAAGACTATTTTTAAAAAAAGGTAAAAAAGGAGGAAAATAAGTCATATTATATTATTTTTTAACTTAAATATTTTTTTTATTTTTTTCCAGTTGATCTGGCATATAAGGGGAGTAATGAGAAAGGGAAGATACAGGCTGCGGTAACGAACCAATGAACCGAGGTTAGGGCTGATGTAGCCTATCAATAACAGGCCGGTGAAGCTAAAAAATACCGTGAACCAAAGAAAGGAATTATTGGCCGGGTCGGTGTTCTTTTGCCTGAAAAAAAGAAAAAGCAGGAACAGCAACTGGTAAAAAGCCAGTTCTATACTTAAGGGCAGGATCGAATTTACAGGTAACTCTGTTACATAGGGCCGCATTATTGCATGGTTAATTGCTTCGGGTACATTGTTTACAAAGCTTTTAATGTGGGGTGATAAGGTGCTGAGTTCTATTTGTGTTGCTGAAACCGGAAGGTTCAAATAATCTGCCTGCTTTTGGGTAATAATTTGCAAAGGATTAAAAAATCCTGTTGCACCCGAGGTAAAGAGTATGATCCCCGTGAGCACGTAAACCACCGCAAAGCTTTTAAAAGGACGCCATTTTGCTTTCACAGATAATACCCAGGCGAAAACAGCGGGGACCAATGCAAAGACGATAAAATTCCTCAATAAAAAAAGCATGCCCAGGGTTGTGATTATAAAAGCCAGGCGCTTTATTGTAAAACGGTATTTCAGCGAGAAAAAAATACAATAAATTAAAATGGCAAGCATTAAGAATACCAACCCGTCTTTATGAATGCCCGAAGAAAAATAGATCATCGAAGGCAAGAGAAAACAACCAATGATCACTCGGATCAACCGCCCGGGATATATTTTAATGAACACGCGGTATAAAGCAATATGACCGAAGAAGATCAAGAAATTAAAGAACAAACTGTTGATATAATAATCACCGCGGCTGAAAATATTAAAAACAGAAACGAGTTTAATGACGATGTTGCCCTTGAGATCATTCCAGAAAGAATCCCCGGAACCGAACATGCCGCTATATTCATGAGGATACGCCGAAGTGAAAATATTCGTAAAGTATTCCCCCGGGTCTGATATTAAAAGCTGGTACTCTATCCATCCTTCTTTGTTCACATCCCAGTAGTCGTTACCGGTTCCATAAATATTGAGTGATATCCAGCCAATGGCGATGCCGGCTGCAATTTTAAAAAGAAAAAGACCTGTTAATACCCTGCCGTCGATACCCGATCTTTTTACAAAAGGTACCCGTAACAGCAACCAGCATAATGGAACAAGATAAACAACGAACAACAGGTAGTTCAAAGCAATAGATTTTCGGTGTGGGAAGATAGTTAAAATATTTGCTTTGCTATTCAACATAACACAGCAGCAGGCATTACCTTTGCACTTTCTCAACATTTTCTCTTTTGCATTTATGGAAATAACCGTTAAAACAGCTGAACAATTAAGAATTACAGCAGAAGAATTTGAACTCATCAAAGAAAAACTCGGTCGCACCCCAAATTTCAATGAACTATGTTCCTTCAGCGCCATGTGGAGCGAACACTGCAGTTATAAGAACTCCATTAAATGGCTGAAGACCCTGCCCCGTGACGGGAAAAAAATGCTGGTAAAAGCAGGTGAGGAAAATGCAGGATTGATGGACATTGGTGATGGCTATGGTGTAGTTTTTAAAATTGAATCGCACAACCATCCTTCCGCTATTGAACCCTTCCAGGGTGCGGCTACAGGGGTTGGCGGAATTAACCGCGATATTTTTACTATGGGTGCAAGGCCCATTGCATCACTTAACTCTTTGCGCTTTGGAAAACTTACAGAAGCAAAAACACAACACTTATTAGCCGGCGTTGTACACGGCATCGGTCATTATGGAAATTGTTTTGGCGTACCAACTGTTGGCGGTGAAGTTTATTTTGAGGAATGCTATCATACCAACCCGCTGGTGAATGCGATGAGTGTGGGTATCTTAAAAAATGGCGAGACCATTTCTGCTACCGCAGAAGGAAAAGGCAACCCGGTATTTTTTGTAGGCAGTGCAACGGGTAAGGACGGCATCGGGGGTGCAAGCTTTGCATCTGCGGATATTACTGCCGATAGTGCAGAAGACCTTCCTGCGGTGCAGGTGGGTGATCCTTTCCAGGAAAAAAAATTACTGGAAGCCTGCCTTGAAGTGATACAGACCGGTGCCGTTGTTGGCATGCAGGATATGGGTGCAGCAGGTATCATTTGCTCTACATCAGAAATGAGTGCAAAGGGTAAGTCAGGAATGCGCATAGACCTTGATAAAGTACCTACCCGTCAAAAAGGAATGAAGGCATGGGAATTATTATTGAGCGAAAGCCAGGAGCGCATGCTGATGGTGGTTGAAAAAGGAAAAGAAAAACTTGTTCTCGATGTTTTTAAAAAATGGGACCTGCCCTGCAGCGAGATCGGTGAAGTGACTGATGATGGTCTTTTACATTTTTACGTAGATGGAAAACTGGAAGCCGAATTACCCGCCTGGGAATTAGTGCTTGGTGGTGGCGCTCCGCAATATGAAAGAATATTTACCGAACCAAAATACCTGGAGAAAATAAAAGCATTCGACGCTGATAAAATTCCTGTTCCGGAAAATTTAAAAGAAGTTGCTGAACAGTTGATACAGGTACCCAATATTGCCAGCAAAAAATGGATATACGTGCAGTACGACAGCATGGTCGGCGCAGGCAACGCTAGTACCAATGCGCCCAGTGATGCAGCCATTGTTTTGGCAAAGCCCACGAAGAAAGCACTTGCGCTTACAACAGATTGCAACAGCCGCTATGTTTTTGCTGATCCGCATAAAGGAGCCATGATCGCCGTTGCTGAAGCCGCAAGAAATATTGTTTGCAGCGGAGGTGTGCCACTTGGCGTTACCAACTGCCTCAACTTTGGCAACCCTTATGATCCCGAAGTATACTACCAGTTTGTAAATGCCATTAAAGGAATGGGCGAAGCCTGTATAAAATTTGATACCCCCGTCACCGGTGGTAACGTAAGCTTTTATAACCAGGGCCCTGATGGGCCCGTTTATCCTACGCCAACCATCGGCATGGTAGGATTATTGGATTCTGCTGATCATAAAATGACGATGGACTTTAAACAGGCCGGTGATATTATTTACCTGGTAGGGAAAAGCAGGAACGATATCAACTCATCGGAATATTTACACAAAATAAAGGGCGTGGAATTTTCGCCTGCCCCTCATTTTGATCTCCAGGAAGAATTTTTATTACAAAAGGCAGTTGCTGAATTAATAAAACAGAAATTATTGCAAAGCGCCCATGATGTGAGCGAGGGAGGCTTATTTGTAACATTGATCGAAAGCGGCTTTAACCGCGATCTGGGATTTGATATTAACGCAGTTTATGAAGGGATAAGGCCGGATGCGTATTGGTTTGGTGAAGCGCAGAGCCGCGTGGTTGTTTCTGTTAAGAAAGAAAAGAGCGAAGAATTGGAAACTCTTTTATTGAACCTGGAAATAACCGCTACCCAACTGGGAACGGTAACCGGAGGTAAAATAAATATTAATGGTGAGGATTGGGGAAATGTGAATGACTGGAAAGCGAAATATGACAATGCAATAGCTAATTTATTGGCAGGACATGAAAGTGAACATGCCTTGGCAGCTTTATAATATCATGGATAAGAATGCGATCATAGTAGTTACCGGCGCTGCAGGCTTTATAGGAAGCTGCATGGTGAGTTATTTGAACCAACAGGGATTTGAAAATTTAATTTTGGTAGATGAATTCGAAGATGAAGAAAAAGAACTCAACCTTCTCCACAAAAAATATTTAATAAGGGTGGAACGTGAAGCTTTTTTCGACTGGATACAAAGAGAAAAGCATCCCATTGCTTTTGTTTTTCATTTGGGTGCAAGAACAGATACCGCGGAATTTGATTATTCCATACACCAGTATCTTAACGTTGAATATTCACAAAAGATGTGGAACTATTGCAGCATTAATAATGTGCCGCTGGTTTATGCTTCTTCTGCCGCCACCTACGGCGAAGGTGAATTGGGTTATGACGACAGCCACGGGATCATTGAACAACTTCATCCCCTCAATCCCTATGGCGTTTCAAAAAATGAATTTGATAAATGGGTATTACATCAAAAAGATCACCCTCCGTTCTGGGCAGGATTAAAATTCTTTAATGTTTATGGACCCAATGAATACCATAAGGCAAGAATGGCCAGTGTGATATTTCATTCTTTTAATCAGATAAAACAAAACGGCAAGGTCAATCTCTTCAGGTCGCACAAAGAAGGATATGAAGATGGTGAACAGTTACGTGATTTTATTTATGTAAAGGATATTATTGCGGTTTGTTACTGGCTGATGGAAAACGTAAGGCGTGAGACATCAGAGGTGAATAAAGACACTGCTGGCTTGAGTTCCAAACTCACGCCTCACCAATCACTACTCACCTCTGCAATTTATAATCTGGGCACCGGTCAGGCCAGGACCTTTAATGACCTGGTTACCGCTACCTTTTCAGGACTGGATATGCAACCGGATATAGCATATATTGACATGCCCATTGACATCCGGGATAAATACCAATATTTCACCGAAGCCACCATGGATAAACTCAAGGCAACAGGCTATACCCAAGCATTTTATTCGCTTGAAGAGGGCATTAATGACTATGTGCGGAATTACCTTGTAAAGAATCTATTTTACTAGCCTGCTCACATACAACCAGCTGTGATATTGCATTATTTTAAAATAAGCACGGCTTTTTCCACAAATTCTCCTTCAAATTTTCCTCCCCCGAATATTCCGCTTATCTTTGCATGACCTCCGAGAATTTATCCAAAATTTTTCTGGTCATATTTTTTAACGCAACGGACCCCCAAAAAATCAGGGAGCGGTTGGCAAATTATTTTTTATGGCTAAGTATATTTTTGTTACCGGGGGCGTAACTTCTTCTTTAGGTAAGGGAATCATTGCCGCATCACTGGCAAAACTTTTACAAAGCCGCGGCTTAAAAGTGACCATCCAAAAATTTGATCCCTACATAAATGTTGACCCGGGTACTTTAAATCCATACGAGCACGGCGAATGCTTTGTTACCGATGATGGTGCAGAAACGGATCTTGACCTTGGCCATTACGAACGTTTTTTAAATACCCCAACATCACAGGCAAATAATGTTACCACCGGCCGCATTTATCAAACTGTAATCAATAAAGAACGTGAAGGTGCTTACCTGGGTAAGACAGTGCAGGTAATTCCGCACATCACCGATGAGATAAAACGCAGGATGCTGATGCTGGGCGTTGAAGGAAAATATGATATTGTCATCACAGAGATCGGCGGCACCGTGGGTGATATTGAAAGTCTGCCATTCGTGGAAGCCGTTCGCCAGATACAATGGGAATTGCCTGAAGAAGATTGCATGGTTGTACACCTTACCCTTATCCCTTATTTAAAAGCTGCAAAAGAATTAAAGACAAAACCAACGCAACATAGTGTTCGTATGCTGAGCCAGGAAGGTGTGCATCCGAATGTGATCGTTTGCCGTACGGAGCATCCGCTGACAGATGAATTAAAGAAAAAGATCGCGTTATTCTGTAATGTAAAACCCAATGCCGTAATTGAAGCAATGGATGCAAGTACCATTTATGAAGTGCCGTTAAAGATGCTGCAGGAAGGCCTGGATGTCATTGTATTGAAAAAATTACAGATCAACGGGTATGCAGCGCCTGAACTAACCAAGTGGCGTGCCTTCCTCGATAAATTAAAATACCCGCAGAGCAAGGTCACCATTGGCCTTATCGGTAAATATATTGAATTGCAGGATGCCTATAAGTCAATACTCGAATCTTTTATACACGCCGGGGCAATAAACGAATGCAAGGTGCAGATCGTGAATGTGCACAGTGAATTT
>DATHEH010000278.1:0-14160 GCA_035318685.1 Ferruginibacter sp. | reverse complement strand
TGCCGGATAGCTGCCTGCAACCAACCCGGTAAAGATTGCCAGCAACAGGAAACTAAGGATCAGTAACCAGTTTTGGCTGAGGGATAAGGAGATGTCCTTACCCGATACAGCATTAAAAGCGGGCAAAAATAATCTTGCCAGTAAAAGCGCAAACACAAAAGCGATGCCGCTAATTAAGATTGATTCTCCCAGGAACTGGCGTATCAATGCATTTTTTTCTGCACCCAGCACTTTACGGATACCTACTTCGGCTGAGCGCTTGGAAGAGCGTGCCGTGGAAAGGTTCATGAAATTGATACAGCCGATCAGCAATATGAATAATGCGATAGAGCCCAGTATATATAAATAAGTAAGGCTGCCGCTTGCGGTAACAGATTTGTCCATGCCCGAACGGAGGTGAATGTCTTTCAGCTGAACCAGGAATTGTTTTTTATTAAACCCCATTGCACGCAGGTCCTTTCCTGCATGCCTTTCCATGAAGGCCGGGAATTTTGCTTCCAGGTTTTTTGCATCGGAGCCAGGCTTAAGCATCAGGTAAGTAAGGAACATATTATTACTTGCCAGTTCCCGGCAATTCTCCCTGATATAAACTTCCATTCCCCCGCCTTTGACCGATATGAAAAATGTACCGTCAATATGCGATGGCTTATTACTTGTTTTAAAGACCCCGGTGACTGTAAAATCATGATCGCCGTTGGTACTGCTGCTGATGCGTAATAATTTGTTCAATGCAGGTTTGTCACCAAATATTTTTTTTGCTACCTCGTCTGATAATACAACTGAATTGGGATTGACCAGCGAGGTCGTTGCCTGCCCCTCTATAAAATCATAACTAAAGAGTTTGAAGAAAGCAGGATCGGCAAGATACCCCCCCGACTCATAGAATGATTTCGGTTCTCCAGCATTTTCGGTATACTGGAGGAGGGTCTTATCTTCTGCAAACAAGCCGATAAGACGGGCGGTCCCGGTGATCTCAGGAAATTCGGCCTTCATCATTTCGGCCATTAATGCAGGCGTGTTGGGCTTTTTATCCTCGGTGCCCTCTTTTATGAAAACGGTGCCCACCTGGTAAATATCATCAGCATTTTTGTGGTGTTTATCATAGCTTAATTCGTGGTTGATGTACAGCGTGATGAGTATACAGCAGGTTAGACCTACACTAAGTCCAAAAATATTGATGAACGAGAAGACCTTATTTTTCTTAAGGTTCCTCCAGGCTATCTTGAAGTAACTTTGTATCATGGCTCTATTTTTATTCGGTTCTTAGATTCTTTACGGGGTTGGCAATCGCTGCCTTGATAGCCTGGAAGCTGATCGTGAACAATGCTATCGCTGCTGCAATAATACCGGCAATGATAAATATCCACCAGGAAATATTTGTCCGGTAAGCAAAGTCCTGCAACCAGCTGTTCATGGCATACCACGCTATGGGAAATGCGATCAAGGCTGAAATGGCTACCAGTTTTAAAAAGTCTTTGGAGAGCAATCCAACAATATTTGGAATTGTAGCTCCCAATACCTTGCGAATACCGATCTCTTTTATGCGCTGCGTAATTGAAAATGCCGATAAGCCGAACAAACCAAGACAAGCAATGAAAATCGCTATGAATGCGAAAACGGTGAAGATGGAACTTTGTTTTTGTTCAGATTCGTAAAGGTTCTCAAAATTCTCATCCATGAATGTGTATTCATAAGGAGCGTTGGGAAGAAATTTTTTCCAAACAGCTTCGGTCTTTGCAAGCGCGGAAGAAATATTATTACCTGCAATCTTCAGGGATATCCTGTTATAATTATTTGCGCTGCGTGGTATCACCACTATCAGCGGTAATATTGCCTGGTGCATCGATTCAAAATGAAAATCATTGATCACGCCGATGATCTTTCCCTTCCTGCTGCCGTAAGCTATGTCTTTGCCAACCGCATCTGCGTTTGATTTTATCCCAAGCACTTTAACAGCAGCTTCATTGATCAGGAAGGCACTGGTATCTGTGCTGAACTCCCTGGAAAAGTCCCTGCCTGCCACGGTCTTAACACCGTAGGTGGAAATGAATTCCTGGTCGGCAGCGAGATATTTAATATCAACATTGGCCGGCACCAGCGAATCGCCATTGTTCACCGATGTGCCCATTGCATCCAGCAATCTGCCGGTTGGTATCCTCGACGAACGTGTTACATTCTTCACATCACTGCTGGCGATAAGTTCGTTCCTGAAAGCATCATACTTGTCATTCAGTTCACCGTTATATGGCATGGTAAGAATGCGGTCCCTGTTAAAGCCAAGAGATTTATCCTGCATATAGCGCAATTGTTTAAAAACAACCACGGTGCTGATGATCAGTATTATTGAAATGGCAAATTGCACTGTCACTAATGCTTTACGGAAAGAAATATTGGATCCACCTGCATTGAATAAACCCTTTAAAACTTTTACAGGCCTGAAAGATGACATGAATAATGCCGGGTAGATCCCTGATATCAACCCAACCACAAATGGAATAATGAATATAGCAGTAAGTATCTTCCAATTGAATAAAATATTCATGGAAAGTTCCTGTCCTGAGAGTTTATTCAAAAAAGGAAGCATTAACCATGTTAAGCCGATGGCAAATATCATGGCGATCCATGCCGTTAATACAGATTCACTTAAGAATTGCCAGATGATCTCCTTACGTTGTGCACCCACTGTCTTTCTAATGCCTATTTCCCTCGCACGCAGTGCAGAACGGGCAGTGGAAAGATTCATATAGTTTATGCAGGCAATGAGGAGGATAAAAAGTGCGATCGCCGAAAAGATGTAAACACGCTTTATATCACCGTTCTCTTCTGCCTCGTAATCGGTATGTGAGCGGAGGTGTATATCAGTAAGCTTTTGTAATCCCAGTTCTGTACCCTGTGACTGTTTGAAATTGTTAGCTGTTGGCATATTCCTGTCGATAAAGGCAGGAAATTGTGCGATCATTTTTTCAGGTTGAAAATTGCCGGGCATCAACAGGTAAGTGAAGAAAGAATTATTGCCCCAGTTGGACCGCAGGTTCTCTTCACCATAAATAGCCGTGTCTTTTAGGGTATTAAAGGATATCATCATCCCCGGATGGATATGTGCGTTTGACGGGAATGCTTTGTAGATACCGGATACTTTCAGGTCGAACTGGTTATACATCCTGATGGTCTTGTCCATCGGGTCCTCGTTGCCAAAATATTTTTTTGCCATCTCTTCGGTAAGCATCACAGAGAAAGGAATGCTCAGTGCTTTGGAAGGGTCGCCCCTTAACACATTCACGTTGAATACATCAAAGAGGTTCTCATCGGCATAGAAAACATTCTGCTCATTGAACATCTTTTCACCGGCCTTAAGTGGTGCAGGACTATTGTCGAGCAGCCTTGTCATCTTTTTGATGTCTTTGAAATCATTTTGAAGGAAAGGGCCAAAAGGAGGAGAAATGGTACTAAGGTTCAGGTTGGTCGCACCGGTTTGAGGATTGCGGAACAACCTCGTTACCCTGTAGATATCATCTGCATTCTTATTGTACTTATCAAAACTTAATTCGTTAAGAATATAAGTAAGTATCAACAGGCAACAGGCAAGCCCGATCGTTAATCCGAAAAGATTAATAAAAGAGATGAACTTACCCTTTACCAGGTTGCGAAAAGCAATTTTTAAATAATTACGTATCATGGCTATACTTTAATATGTTAATTGCTGCGACTTTGTTTTTCCTCCAGTTCTTACAACATTATATTCTCAATAACTGCCTGGCCGTCCAGCATCCGAATGATCCGGTGGCTGTACCTTGCATCGTGTTCAGAGTGGGTTACCATTATTACGGTTGTTCCTTTTTCATTCAGGTCGGTAAGTAACTGCATCACTTCATTACCGTTGGATGAATCCAGGTTACCCGTCGGTTCATCCGCTAAAATGAGCTTGGGATTATTGACAACGGCCCTTGCTACGGCAACCCTTTGTTGCTGGCCACCGGAAAGCTGCTGGGGATAGTGGTTACGGCGGTGCATGATCTGCATCTTATCCAGAACTTCTTCTACCCTTTTTTTACGTTCGCCCGATTTAATGCCGGTATATATCAATGGCAATTCAACGTTCTCAAAAACGGTAAGCTCATCAATAAGGTTAAAGCTCTGGAAAACGAACCCGATATTACGCTTGCGCAGGTCGGCCCTTTTACGTTCATTGAATTTTGCTACTTCGGTACCGTTAAAAATAAAACTGCCTTTATCCGGATCATCGAGTAAACCAAGAATATTCAACAAAGTGGATTTGCCACAACCCGAAGGGCCCATGATGGCAACAAACTCTCCTTCTTTTACTTCTATAGAAAGTTTATTCAGTGCAACAGTTTCTACTTCTTCGGTCCGGTAGATCTTTTCCAGGTCAGAAATCTTTATCATTGTTTGAGTTTTAAGAACGTTGTTAATTATATTTTTGAAAAGGGATTCATGAACATATTGAATGAAGCATCCAGGTCCTCCACGTAAACCTCCGGGGCCCCGGTGACTATTTTTTTCATCTTTACGGTACAGGAAGCTTTGGCTGTTGTTTCGCAGGCTTTCAAATTGTTATTACCCAGGTAAGAAAAACAAACCTGTGTAAGGATTATTACGATCAATAAAATAGATTGTTTTTTCATAACCGCATTTTTATAGATGAATGATGATCTTATTCTTTCTTTAAAACCAGTTCCTGCATGTTCCCATAATTCTCATAGCTGGAAGTAACTACCTTATCACCCGCTTTCAAGCCCTGTAACACCTGGTAATAATCCGGACTCTGGAGGCCAAGCTGTATGTCAACTTTATAAGCCATCTTACCGCTTTCACTTACTTTAAAGATCCAGTTACCGCCGGTTTGCTGGTAAAACCCGCCCTTGGGTAAAAGAAGCGCCTGCATTTCATCGCTCAGTGCAAGCCTTATCTGCAGGGTTTGTCCACGACGTATGCCTGCAGGTACTGAGTCATTGAATTCCATATCTACCTGGAAGCGGCCGTTGTTGACCTGTGTAAATATTTTTTTAATGGAAAGCTTATAGGTCTTGCCCGCAAAAGTGGCTTCCCCCATCAGCCCGTTGAAGATCCTGGAGATATAATGTTCATCAATGTCCACCCTTACTTTAAATCCGCTCATCACGTCTATTTGTCCAAGACGTTCTCCTTTATTCTTCGACTGGCCTATCTCCGCATCAAGCGATGTTAATTGACCATCAACGGGTGCCCTTACAATAAGATCGCCTACTTTCTTCCGCATCACCTGCAATGCATTTTGTGTACGTGAAAAAGATTGCCTGGCCTGGTCCTGTTCCTGTCTTGTGGAAACCGTATCTTTTTTCAAAACTTCATCAGCCAGTTTCTTCTTCTGCAACTGGTAATTATAATTGTTCTCTGATTGTTTGAATTCCTGTCCACCGATCACTTTCTGATCATAAAGCTTTTTATTTAATTTATAAATACGTTCAGCTTCCTTCAGTGAATTGTCAACGTCGGTAAGCTGGTTCAGTTTACCGATCGTATTTTGTTGCGCTGCATTCCTTGAGATCTGCATTTGTGTAAGCAGGTTAAATACAGAAGTCTCCTGGTTGACCAGGCTTAATTCCAGGTCTGTATTACTAAGGCGAAGTATGGGCTGATCTTTTTTCATGATGGCGCCATCCTCTACAAATTTTTCTTCAACGCGGCCGCCTTCCAATGCATCGAGGTAAATGGTGGTTATTGGGAGTACTACCCCGTTCACAGGGATGAATTCCTGGAAAGGCCCCTGCTTCACTTCCATTATGGTAATCCGGTCTGTATTTACATTCAACCTGGATTTACCCGAGGTAAAATACCAACTTGCATAGACCAGGCCCGCCAGTGCTACAATTCCTGTAACAAGTATGATCCGTTTTTTGCTCCATCCTTTTTTTTCGATGACTCTGTCCATTGTACTGATATATTTTCCGTTTAGTTTTTTATGATCGATACATATATATATGTATGCAGTTGCTTTGTTTCCGGCTCTTTAGTTATACAATCCTGTGCCAGAAGCCACAGGATTGATTATCAAAGTCTTAAGTCCCAACAGGCACCGGACCTGTACGGTATTGATACAGCAGGTGTTCGCTTTTGATACAGTTTGTGCTGACCCTACTTAAATGAACCTTCTCTGTATCCTGCCTTTCCGGCGGCGCTGTATGTTCCAGAGGTCGGCGCTGCTTAATACCCGGTCTTTATTTTTTTTATACCCGGTTATCAAAACTTCTTTTACTTCTGTAGCGAGGTTTAATATACTCTCCTGGCTAAGTGGTGCTAATAAACGTGATGATTGCATCTTCATGATTTTGGTTTTATACTTTTAAAATTGTTTTTCATTTCTTATTATTGAATGCCATGCCAAAATCTAAAAGCTTGTTTTCCAATATTTAAAAAAAACATCTTTAGTAAAACTGTACGCTTTCGATACACCAGGTATACGCTTTTGATACAGTATTTTTTTTCTGTAAATTTTTTTAAGTGTTTAGATAATAAATGCTTTTAAATATGGTATACTTGTAAAAGATTAGAAAATCTGCTGATGATCTTAAAGAACGCGAACATATTGGTTATTGATGATGACACGGATGTACTTACCGCTGTAAAGCTGTTGCTGAAGACGGAAGCAAAAGAAGTGGTAACAGAAAAGAACCCGGAACTTATCCATTCCATACTCTCTTCAAAAAAATTTGATATTGTATTGCTCGATATGAACTTCAAGAGCAGTATAAACACAGGCAATGAAGGTATCTACTGGCTCAAGAAAATAAAAGAGATCGATGAGAACCTTTCCGTGATCATGATCACTGCCTATGGTGATATAGACCTTGCGGTACGCTCTTTAAAAGAAGGCGCATCAGATTTTATTGTAAAGCCCTGGCATAATGAAAAACTCCTGGAAGCCATTAAAGAGATATTAAGAACGAAAGGAAAAACAGCTTCTGATATACCGGTTATCAATACTTCAGCCATTGGCAAGGAAATGATCGGCGAATCCGATGTAATGAATTATATCTTTTTCAAAATAGAAAAGATAGCACCTACAGATGCAAATATCTTTATACTTGGTGAGAATGGTACCGGGAAGGACCTTATCGCAAAAGCCATTCACGATCATTCCCTGCGGGCAGATAAACCATTTGTAAAAGTGGACGTTGGTGCATTGACGGAAACACTTTTTGAAAGTGAACTGTTCGGGCACAAGAAAGGTTCTTTTACCGGTGCAGGTGAAGAAAGGGCCGGCAGGTTTGAAGCAGCCAACGGCGGAACACTTTTTTTGGACGAGATCGGTAATATATCCATGCACCAGCAGGCGAAGCTGCTGAGTGTTTTGCAAAACAGGCAGGTATCACGTGTAGGCAGCAATGATGCGGTGGATATTGACATACGGCTCATATGTGCCACAAACCTTCCCCTTGCAGAACTGGCAAATGAGAACCGCTTCCGTAAAGACCTGATATACCGCATAAACACAGTCGAGATATTGGTTCCACCATTGCGTAAGCGGGGAACAGATGTAGTATTATTAGCAAAACATTTTGCAGGCATATATGCGGCAAAATATTTAAAGCCTGTACCGGAACTTGATCCAAAGGCTGTAGAAAAACTTAAGCATTATAATTTCCCCGGCAATGTACGGGAACTGCAATACACGATGGAACGTGCGGTCATCATGTCGGAAGGGGAAGCACTTTCCGCTGAAGACCTTATTTTTTCTCCCATTGAAACGGCAGTGCAGGAAGCTGCAGAAACAAGGGACCTGAATTTAGGTGTAGTAGAAAAAAATACCATCCTCCGGGTAATTGAAAAACACAATGGTAATATTTCAAAAGCAGCGAAGGAGCTGGGTATCACCCGAACCGCTCTATACCGCCGGCTAAGTAAATATGAACTATGAACTATCAACCATGAACTATCAACCATGAACTATTAACCATGAACTATTAACCATGAACTATTAACCGGCATGAACTTTAAAAAATACGATTGGGGGTTGATCATACGTATAGCGCTGCTGTTTATAACAATGGGCGCTGCTGCATTCCTGCTGGCAGAAAGTTTATTGCTGATCATGGGTGTTGTAATGGCCATCAGCATCGTCCAGGCTTTCGACCTGTACCATTTTACCAATAAAAGCAGGGATGAACTGGAACAATTTGTGCAATCAGTTCACTACCGGGATTTTTCCCGCCACTTTGATGAGAAGAATGCGCCCGTTGCCGTGCAGCCAATGCGTAAAGGCTTCAACGAGATCAACAGTACTTTTAAGATTATCAGTAAAGAAAGGGAAACACAATATCAATACCTGCAAAAGATATTGGAGCTTGTTGATACAGGAATTATTTCGTTCGACAGTAAAGACGGCGAAGTGATGTGGATGAATGAATCATTAAAGCACCTGCTGAATATACCTTACCTGAAGACCATTCATTCCCTGGAGAAAAGAGATGAGGCGCTATACAAGGAGATCAATGCGCTCAAACCCGGGGAAAGCAAAGTGGTGCTGATAACAACAGATAAGAACAGCCTGAAGGTTTTATTATCTGCTACGGCATTTCAAACCGAAGGGAAGGTTTATAAGCTGATCGCCTTTCAGAATATCAACGAAGCTTTAGACGAAACAGAATCAAAAGCATGGCAAAAGTTATTGAGTGTAATGACACACGAGATCATGAACTCGGTTGCCCCTATCTCTTCCCTGGCAGATACATTAAAGAGCCGTTTGCAGTTATCTTTAAAAGAACTCAATAATAATTCCGGTTCCCTGGATGACCTGGAGCTGGGTATAGAAACGATCAAAAGAAGAAGTGAAGGATTATTAAAATTCGCGGAAACCTATCGTAACCTGAATAAGATCACCACACCCAATGTAAAAAAGATCTATGTGAGGGATATGTTTGAGAACCTTCATCGCCTGATGGAGCCAACCTTTGATCAAAAGAATATTGAACTTGAAATTATCTTAAAAGATCCTGATCTTATCCTGGAAGCAGATACGGATCTCATCGAACAGGTACTGATCAACCTGATACTAAACGCAGCAGATGCAGTAAAGGAAATTGAACACCCGAGGATACTGCTTTCCGCATACATAACGCCTAATAATAAAATAGTTATTAAAGTATCTGACAATGGCATTGGCATTTCTGCAGACCTTATGGAGAAGATATTCATTCCTTTCTTCAGTACCCGCAAAACAGGAAGCGGTATCGGGCTTAGCCTTTGTAAACAGATCATGATGCTGCACAAAGGAAATATAAAAGTGCAGAGTGTGGCGGGTGAGGGTACGGCTTTTTCGCTTTTGTTTTAAAAGTTTCGCACCAGGGAAAAGTTTTGAATATCGAACAAGGAGTATGGAATATCGAACAAGGAACAAGGAATGATGAATATTGAAGTAAAGCACTTCCTTGTTCAGTATTCCTTGTTCCTTGTTCATTATTTCGATCATGGAGCTTTGCAGCCTGTATTCACCTAAACATCGTTATTTGCAATAAGCTCATATGATAAAATTCCAGCCATGTACATCCTTGTCTATCCCCAGGCGTATCCTTTCCAGCTGGTTCTTTAATTTGTACAATAACTTACCTGAATCATACTTAGGTAGTTTGAAATCTGTACCGGCTATATTGATGACCTGGATGGGAGCAACAACTGCTGCGGTACCCGCGCCAAAGGCTTCAGTAATGGTCCCGGATGCAAAAGCCTTTTCCAGCTCTGTAACAGCAACGGGCCTCTCTTCTGTTTTATAACCAAGATCCTTTGCAAGGGTCAATAGTGAATCCCTTGTTACGCCGTCAAGAATAGAATCAGATAAAGGCGGTGTGACCAATATATCGTTTATCACGAACATCACATTCATCATTCCTGATTCTTCAATGTATTTGTTTTCTTTTCCGTCAGTCCATAATACCTGGTCATACCCTTCTCTCCTGGCCTGTTGTGTAGGGTAATAAGAAGCGCCGTAATTACCACCGCATTTTGCAAAACCGGTTCCGCCTTTTGCCGCTCTTATATATTGTGTTTCCACTTTTACTTTTATGGGATCTGCATATAATGTTGGAACAGGTCCTGTAAATATCACAAAGCGGTATTCATCAGATACCTTTACACCAAACCTTGCTTCGCTGGCGAAGATGAAGGGTCGCAGGTATAATGCATCGCCGGCCTTTGACGGCACCCATGCCTTATCCAGGTCAACCAATTGCAGCAGGCCCTCCGTAAAAATTTCTTTTGAAGGAACAGCCATACACATCCTTTCCAATGACCTTACAAAACGCTCATAGTGTTTATCTATCCTGAAAATATTGATGCGGCCATCAGACATCCTGAAAGCTTTCATGCCTTCAAAAACGGTTTGGCCATAATGTAAGGCTAATGAAGAAGGGCTTAAAGAGAGGTTTGCATATGGCACGATATGCGGTGCTTTCCATTCCCCGGCAGCATAATCACATACCAGCATATGGTCGGAAACATACTTGCCAAATTCAAGGTGATCAAAATCCACTTCATGGATCCCCGAGTGAATGGTTTTACGAACAGGAATGTCTGCAATAAGTTCCATAGTTTTTGATTTAAAGATTAACAGGTATTGTTGCTGAAACTGAAATTTCCATTTTTACATCTGATCGCTTGTATTCAACATCACCAACCGGTACGTGTTTGAATCCAAGCTTTTCATATAAGCGTATAGCAGGTTGTAAAATGCTATTGGAATAAAGTATTACTTTACCCGCTCCCAGTTCTCTTGCCTTTTCAAAACTGGCATGACTCAATGCTTCTGCAATTCCCTTCCGCCGGAATTTTTCATCCACCGCCATCTTGGTAAATTCGTAAATACTATTATCTATTTTTCGCAACGCCACGGTACCGGCCATTTCTCCGTCATATGCTGCCATTAAGATCGCACCGCCGGGTTTCAATAAAGCCTCCCCGGGGTTAGTAAGTACGAACTCATCAATGGGCTCCATCACAAAATGCTTTTCTATCCAGTAACGGTTGAATTTTTCGAACCATTGTTGGTGCTCTGTCCGGTATTCTAATATTGTGATGGGTTGCATAATTTTTATTGACAAGACAAAATTTGTCATTTTTTTTTGTAAAAAACAGATTCAGATTTAGTATTTTTGACTATATCAGATTTTACAGACATGAAAACAAAGTTCAATTCATACGACCATTTGTACATACAGGTTGCGGATGGCCTTGAAAAAATGATCGCGGAAGAAGTGTTGCGTATTGGTGATAAGCTTCCTTCTGTGCGTGTATTAAGTGAAGAGTATGGTATCAGCATGGGCACCGCATTCCAGGCATATTACCACCTTGAAGGAAGGGGCCTGATCGAATCAAGACCCAAGTCGGGTTACTATGTACGTTTCAATCATCACCGATTCCCGGAGTTGCCGAATAATGTTAAGCCGGAAGCCTCATCGCACGAGGTTACCGTGAAGGAAATGATCGCATCCATTTATACTGATATTGCCGCTACGGGTGTGACCAATTTTGCATTGGCAGTGCCTGATTCCAGTATCTTACCCGCGGCCAAACTCAACAAGTCGGTGGTATATGCTTTGCGCAATACCAAAAACCATTGCATGGATTATGAACATACACAGGGAAATGTTGAGCTGCGCAAACAAATAACTAAGCTTGCTTTTAACTGGGGGGGTAATATTAAACCGGATGACGTCATTGTTACCTCCGGTTGCCTGGAAGCAATAAGCCTTTGTTTAAAAGCTGTAACAGTTCCGGGTGACACTGTCGCCGTTGAAAGCCCCACGTATTTTGGAATTTACCAGGCCATTGAAAGCCTCGGTTTAAAAGTTGTGGAGATATCCACTGATCCTGTTGAAGGCGTTGACCTCGATAACCTGCAAAAAGCAATTAAAAAATTCTCCATCAAAGCCTGTGTGTTCATTCCAAACTTTAATAACCCCCTGGGCAGCTGCATGACCGATGAAAATAAAAAGAAGCTGGTCGAAATTATTACCCGTCATAATATTCCCCTGATAGAAGATGATATCTATGGTGAACTGTATTTTGGAAAGACCCGGCCACATACCTGCAAATATTATGACACAAAGGGCATGGTAATGTATTGTTCTTCTCTTTCCAAGTCCCTTACACCGGGTTACCGCATTGGCTGGGTGATACCCGGGAAATTCTTTGAAACGGTGAAACAACTAAAGCGGATACAGAATATCAGCAGTCCTACCCTTACGCAGGCAGCCATTGCACACTACCTGAAGCACGGCCGTTATGAATTTCATTTAAAGAATATCCGGAAAGCTTTGCATACCCAAAGCCTGAGGTATGTGCAGGCGATCATAAAATATTTTCCCGTTGATACCAAGGTGTCAAGGCCACACGGTGGATTTATATTGTGGCTCGAGCTGAATAAAAAAGTAAACGCATTTAAACTGCGCACCGAAGCGATGAAGCACCATATATCGATCGTACCCGGCAAGATATTTTCCGCCGGTAATAATTATTCAAATTGCATCCGTATAAGTTTTGGTAAGCCCTGGAATGATGACATCGATTATGGCCTGATGATATTGGGCAAGCTCATCAGGAAGATGATCTAATCCGGGTATTCTTCCGAGCCCGTTACCCAGATAAAGGATTGTATGTCTATCTGGTCACGTGGGTGAAGATCTTTGGTATCATTTTTTACCTGCTCAGAAAAATTCAACAGGCTCTGGTAGGTCTTCCATGTTGGCTGTGATTTATAATAAAAATCAAATTTATACTTTAACGCCGCGGCCTGTGTAACACGGGGTTTCAGGAATATGTGCTCATTTGGATTGCCAATAAAGCCGAACACGGTGACCAGTGGCCAGGTCAGTACCCTTGTTTGTGTCCTGGGAAGCTGCCCGATCACCTGCACGAAATTCTCAAATCGCTGCTGCAGGCTACCCCTGCCATATAAATATTCGAATAATCCCAGTGCAAAATTTTTTGCGCCTGCGGCTGTTTTTACCGCGTCACGCAATGCATTTTTTCAAATGAGAACAAGAGGTTGGTCTTTGATTCGATGCGTGCCGCTATGGCAGCTATCTCCTCATATTTCTTTGCCTCCAGTAATTTTTCATAGACATGTTTATTAAGTTCCTGCTGGAACTTTGTATGCGCATCAAACTTATACTGCCTTTCCCAGTCAATGTATTTTTGTCCCTGGTAGCCTTTGGGGAAATAATAAAGAAATTTACGCTTTGCTTTCTTTCTTGCTCTTTGTGTTGTATTGGTAATAACCAGTGAACTGATTAACATAGCGTAATTTTTCGGGATCTTATAAATTAATGACAGTATGATACCCCAAATTACCTGCCAAACAGAAGCGTCCCATTCTGGCGAAAGTATAACGATCCTGACTTTAGTTAAAACCCATCCGGCAGGAAAATCATTCAGCTTTAATTTTCTTCAAAACTATTTCCCTTCTTTTCCGCCAGGTAGATAAAGGCTTTTGTTCGAAAAATGGCTTACCTTTTTTATCAACCAGTCCCAGGGACTTGTTCAATCGATTGCTTATAGTATTCACTTTTTTATCCTTATTTTTTGGGGCCGTATACAGGTCTTCAAATATTTTAATAGCAGTATTTATGATGTGCAATTCTTTTTTATAGTCTTTTTGCTGGCGGTATAATACCATTAACCGTTCGTAAGCTTTTTGGTCGCGGGAATCTTTTTTTATGATGTTTTGATAATACGCAGGGGTGCCTACCATGGCCAGGTCGCCGGACGGTGGCTTAGTTTCTTTAAGCGGGTCATTTTTTGATTGTGCCATGGACATATATTTTTGGACGTTGTTTTACGCAAATTTACGAGATAGCAGATTGGCCCGGTTTTTTATGCTTAAAATATATAAAACCTATTGCCGGTTATGGACACATCTGCATTCGTTATTAATTTTCAATATGATAATAAATTAACATCGGCCGAGATCCGGCCCTGCTGCAGGGAAGATAACATAGTGGATTATGCAGTATGGATTGATGATAAACTGTTATTTACTATTACGAGGGATAGTTTCAGCAATGGGCATTGGGTGGTGGCATTAAAAAATGCTGATGATGAATTCGATGATAAAATGATACAATCCATTGGTTCCGGAATTGATAGCAGAGAGATGTAAGATCATCGTTG
>DATHEH010000277.1:0-3184 GCA_035318685.1 Ferruginibacter sp. | reverse complement strand
TTCAGATGAGAAAATATAATCTTGCGGATTCATTTCCACCGGCTTGCTGAAGAAAAGGCCGAAGATCTTAAAACCGAAAATGAAACCCACCAGTGCATTAATTATAAGTTCGCTTACCGAGGCAGGTTTACCAACGGTTATCATCTCTTCCCTTGGTGATAAGAGTCCCAGCTTTTCTTTTCGCTGCAATTCCTTACTGAGCACTATGGCTGCTGTAACAAAGCCCAGGGCTACGAACAAACCAAATGTATTTAAAAAACTTAGCGCTTTCCATTCTACACCAAACCAGTCTTTGAATATGTAATATAAATTGGGATACATTGGCTAACCGGTATTTGAATAAGGACTGCAATATACTACTTCGCATAATATTAATAAATTAAAGCTATGTAGCATAAAGTAAATGCAGATGAATAAGTTACAGCGTGAAAAAGAAAACCTCCCGTTGTTCGGAAGGTCATTCAAAAACTTATTTGGAGGAATTCTTTTAATTGCAATGTTGTTCAAAAGCGCCTATCAGGTTCTCAGCGATCATCTGTGCACTCCGCCCTTCGATATTATGACGCTCGATAAAGTGAACCAGTTTACCGTCTTTAAATAAAGCGATAGCTGGTGAAGACGGCGGGTAAGGCACCAGGTGCTCTCTTAACTTGTTTACGGCTTCAATATCAAAACCTGCAAAACTGGTGGTGATATGATCGGGTCTTTTGGTAGTATTATTAACCGCCATTAAAACACCGGGACGGGCAGTTCCGGCACTGCAACCACAAACAGAATTGATCATTACAAGGGTGGTGCCTTTTTCAGCAAGCGTTTTTTCAACTTCAGCTGCGGTCAGCAATTCGGAAAACCCATTCTCGGTTAACTCCTCTTTCATGGGTATTACAATTTCTTCGGGATACATATTGATTCAAATTTTAAATGTGCCACAAAATTACGTACTTCTTTTAAATAATACATTGAAAATTTTCAATGCATGAGTTTAGAAGAAATTATGTCATTACATCAATTCTTTAACGGTCATTCTGTCCTTAATAACTGCTGTTTCTTGCAATATTGTCTTTAAAAAAGACTTGGAATATCATTTGACGATATCATTCCGTGATCAGAATTTATAAACCTTAAAATAAATAATAGCTATGACACTCGTAAAAGTCAACAACCCGCTCAACAAATCCTTTGATGGTTTGATGAATGAATTATTCAATGAATTACCGGTAAGTTTCGGAAAATCGCTGAGGGAAGATGTGTTGCATTTTCCGCCCGTGAACATTGTTGAAAAAAACGACGCTTACCAGATCGAGCTTGCCGCACCAGGAATGGAGAAAGCTGATTTCGTTGTAAAGCTGGATGGAAAATTACTGACCATCAGTTCAGAGAAAAAAACTGAAAAAAATGCAGAGAATGAAAAAATGATCAGGAAGGAATTCAGTTACAGGTCTTTTAAACGCAGTTTTACTGTTGATGAACAGATCGACGGTACGAATATTACCGCGAAGTACGAAAATGGTATTTTAAAACTGGATCTTCCAAAAAAAGAAGTAAAGAACGAGGCCAAGGATATTACAATTCAGTAAAGTAGTTTTTTCATATGTATAGTAGTTGGTTTGGTCCCGGGTACAACCGGGATAGTAAGCCTTCTCAGTCTTGAGAAGGCTTTTTTTATTCGCAGCCTGCCTTTCGCCGGGTATCGATCAAATACTGGATTCTCCATTCGTTCTTAAACCTGACCAGTTGGAACGAATTAACACCGCAATGGCTGAAGTTACCATTGAAATAAAATTTATACGGTGTCCATGCAATTGCCAGCGGGCCATCTATTTTTATCAGGTCAAAAACAATGCGTTCATCTGCTGCGCCCTTTGCCTGTTTACCCACAAAATCTGCAAAACCCGCAACCTCTTCATTACGCACAACAGTATTTCCTTCTTTGTTTCGGGTGATCGTTTGCAATACCGCGCTGTCTGCAAATGCATTCTTTACGCCGGCAGCATCTGCATTCTTCATGGCATCGAATAATTTATTTACCGCTGCTTTAACGGAATCTTCGGCAGTTTGAGCATTAACAATACCTGCGCAATTCATTACCATTAAAAAAAGAAAGAATTTTTTCATAAAGATCTTTTACATCTTAATAGCCTAATATTTTTAACATGCTTTGAGCTGTTTGCTCTTTGGCATATACCCAATCCACCAATTTACCATTTTTATCATACCCTACAATGATATGCTTTGGTGAAGGAATTAAACAGTGCTTGATACCGCCATAACCACTGATCTGGTCCTGGTAAGCACCCGTATGGAAGAACCCGACATACAAAGGTTCCCCTTCGCCTACTTTTGGCAGGAACACTTCATTGATATGCTCTTCACTGTCGTAATAATCATGACTGTCGCAGGTTATACCACCCAGGACCACACGGTGGTATTCATTGCTCCATTTGTTGATCGGCAGCATTAAAAATTTTTCTCCAATACCCCAGGTATCAGGCAGCGTTGTTATAAAAGAAGAATCGATCATGTACCAGGTTTCCTTATCATTCTGCATCTTCTGCCCTATCACGCTGTAAATATGTGCCATGCTCTCTCCTACTGTATAACTTCCAAACTCGGTAAAGATATTCGGCATGGGCACCTTGCTTCGTTTGCAGGCAACTTTAATGTTCCGTACAATTTCATTTATCATGAACTGGTAATCGTATTCGAAACCAAGTGAATGCTTGATGGGAAAGCCGCCGCCGATATTAATAGAATCGAGCTCTGGACAGATCTTCTTTAACTGGCAGTACAGGTTTATCACTTTGTTCAGTTCACTCCAGTAATAAATATCGTCCTTGATACCCTTGTTTAAAAAGATATGCAGCATTTTTAACTGGAAGCGATGTTCATTACCTTCTATCTTATCTACATAGAATTCCAGGATGTCTTTAGCACGGATACCAAGCCTTGATGTATAAAAGGGGAAATTAGGTTCTTCATCAGCAGCCACCCTGATACCAAGGTCGAAGGGAACTTTAACGGATTTTATATACGCCCTTAGTTCATCAACATTATCCAGCACCGGGATAACATTCTTAAAGCCGCTGTTCAAAAGGCCTGCGATGCGGCTTGTATAAGGCTTTTGCTTATAGCCATTACAAATAATGAACGTCTCTTTATTGACCTTTCGCTTTGCGTAAAGCTT
>DATHEH010000276.1:0-2280 GCA_035318685.1 Ferruginibacter sp. | reverse complement strand
AACCTCGGTGCAGATATCAGCCAGTGCGGCGGTAATGCGACATTGAATGCAGCCAATGCAGGCGCATCTTATTTCTGGAATACCAATGCCAGCACACAAACGATCAATACAGCAACAAGCGGAACATATTGGGTTAGGGTTACCAATACAGGCGGTTGTTCAAAAGCAGATACGATAGCAGTGGACATAAAAACAAAACCTGTGATCAGTTTCTCTTTGCCGGATACCATTCTGAAAAGTTCTTCATCTATTGACCTTATTGCTGCACCAGCTGGCGGAACATTCAGCGGGGCAGGAGTGGCGAATAGCAAATTTGATCCGGCTTACCTGGCTCCAGGTCATATAACGATCACATATAGTTATACCGCCCCGAATGGTTGTAGTGATAGTAAGGCCGAAACGATCTTTGTTAAAGGTTCTTCAACTGATATTACAGTTTATCCCAATCCAAGCAAAGGAAATTTCACGGTATCCTTTGCCGACCCGGTAAGCAATGGGTTGATTCGTATCATTACTCCAACCGGTGCATTGGCAGCTGAATATTCTTTTACCGGTTCCTCTAAGGAGTTGAATACTGCATTATCAGCAGGTATTTATTACCTGCAGGTAACAGGAACAAATTTCAAAGCTATTCAAAAGATCTTCATAATGTATTAATAAACAGGGCTGGTTAGGCTGCATTAAGTCATAATATTCCATACTTATTTGGGAGAGAAACTCTCTTGCCTTATTTTTGCCGCGGAGAGCTGGCAGAGTGGTCGAACGCGGCGGTCTTGAAAACCGTTGACTGTAACAGGTCCGGGGGTTCGAATCCCTCGCTCTCCGCTTTACCCTCCATAGCTTTGGCGAAGGAGGGTTTTGCTTTTTATCTACCCTATAGTCTATTGCCACTGTTATTTAAGCGGTCTGCATCCAGCCTCAATTTTAATTTATCTTCGTTGCAGTAATGAAACATCTTTCCTCCCTCAATAAATATTTTTGGAAATACCGCTGGCATTTTATGCTGGGATTCATATTCGTGGTGCTTACCAATTATTTCCGCATCCTGGCCCCGCAAATGACCGGGTTCGTGGTCAATACCGTGGTGCAGTCCATAAAAGCACCGGGCACAAATTCAAATACAGCCGATATAAAAAAAAGCGAGAAGAATTATGATTTCATCGTACGGGAGGTCATCGCCGAATTTGAACAAAGCCCGGCGCACAAAATTCTCTACGCAGGTATTACCTTATTGATCCTTGCGCTCATCAGTGGTTTTTTTATGTTCCTTATGCGGCAAACCATTATTGTAATGAGCCGGCATGTGGAATATGACCAAAAGAACGAGATCTTCACCCACTACCAGAAACTCGATACCAATTTTTATAAAACACACAGTACAGGCGACCTTATGAACCGTATTGCAGAAGACGTGAGCAGGGTAAGAATGTATACCGGCCCGGCCATCATGTACTTCATAAACCTTGCAGCAGTTATCGGCTTCAGCATTTTCTTCATGCTGAAGGCAAGCCCGAAACTTACCCTTGTTGCTTTGGCGCCTTTACCCATCCTGGCCATCACCATTTTCCTGGTAAACAATATCATCAATAAAAAAAGTGAACGCATACAATCCTTGCTGAGTGACCTTACCACCAATGCGCAGGAATCATATTCCGGCATAAGGGTGATAAAATCCTTTGTGCAGGAAAAAGCCATGCTGGGCTTTTTTAAAAAGAACAGTGAAGCCTACCGGGACAATGCACTGAGCCTTGCAAAAACAGAAGCCATCTATTTTCCCAGCATGGCTTTACTGATTGGCCTCAGCACATTGATAACGATCATGGTTGGCAGCCTTGATGTGGTCAATAATGTGGAAGGAGCGAGCATCGGTCAGATAGCAGAATTTGTGATGTACATTCAAATGCTCACGTTCCCGGTGAGTGCAATAGGCTGGACCGCAAGCATGACACAGAGAGCGGTTACTTCTCAAAGAAGGATAAACGAGTTCTTACATACGGAGCCTTCCATAAAAAATGAAATGCTGCCTGTGGACCCTGATCTGAAAGGAAGCATCAGCATCAGCAACCTTGATTTTACCTACCCGCATACCGGTATCCATGCCCTAAAGGATTTTTCGCTACAGGTGAATGAAGGAGAAAAGATCGCCATCGTTGGGAGGACAGGTTCGGGCAAATCAACCCTGGCGCAATTGCTTTTACACATGTATGAACCGCAAAAGGGGATCATCATGTACGATGGCATTCCCATCAATAAGATCGATATCAATAAACTCCGCCTGCA
>DATHEH010000275.1:0-7478 GCA_035318685.1 Ferruginibacter sp. | reverse complement strand
TATTGAAATTGATGGATTAATTCATCAGTTACCGGAAAATAAAAACAACGATATTGAAAGAACTGAATGGCTGAATAATGAAGGTTTTGGGGTTATTAGATTTACAAATGAAGAAGTATTAGCTGAGACTGATAAAACTTTGGAAGCGATCTCTCAAAAGTTGCATTCTCTTCCTGATAAATTGAAGTCTTGGCCAAATCCCCCCTTGGGGGGTGGGGGCGCTGGATTTGTACCAGGGAAAGTGCTGTATGTATGGTTTGATGCACCAATAGGCTACATCAGCGCAACAAAACAATGGGCACTGGATAATAACAAAGACTGGAAACCTTATTGGTACGATACAGATACAAAACTTGTTCATTTCATCGGTAAGGATAATATTGTTTTTCATTGCATCATCTTCCCGGTGATGCTGAAGCTGCATGGTAATGTATTGCCAGATAATGTTCCCAGCAATGAGTTCATGAACCTGGAAGGGGACAAGATGAGTACAAGCCGCGGATGGAGTATTGAGATGGATGACTACATCAATGATTTTGTGAAGAAAGATAATGGCGGCGATATGATGGTAGATGCACTGCGTTATTACCTCACGCAGATTGCCCCGGAAACAAAGGACAGTGAATTTACCTGGAAGGGTTTCCAGGATGCCGTAAACAGTGAGCTGGTTGCCATCTTCGGCAATTTCGTGAACCGGGCCTTTGTGCTGATGCATAAACTATGCAAAGGAAAAGTACCGCCGTTGCACAATGATATTTTGGATGATGCCGACAGGAAAATGTTTGAAGAGATCCGGAATACAAAAAATAAAATTGAGGAGCTGATCGAAACCTATAAGTTCCGGGACGCATTATATGAAGTGATCGACCTGGCAAGGAAAGGAAATAAGTACATGCAGGATAAGCAACCCTGGATAGTTGCCAAACAAACTACGGACGACGGACTACTGACCACGGAAGCGCAAAAGCAAATTGATAATTGCCTTCACGTCTGCTTACAATTGACCGCCAACCTTGCTGTCTTCATTAATCCATTCCTTCCCTTTGCCGCAAAGAAGATGTGTTACATGATGAAGGTGGTAGATAAGATGCTTGATTGGGAAAATGCAGGCAAACAAAAACTGGTAAGTGTTGGGTATTCTTTGCGTTCACCCGAGTTATTGTTCCGTAAGATAGAAGATGATGAAGTAAAGACGCAGGTAGAGAAATTAAAAACCAAAACTGAAAAATTAAAAATGGAAAATAACAACCAGGAACCTGCATCAAAAGGTTCCGAACCACAAACCACAAACAATAAACCACAAATTGAATTCGATGATTTTGCAAAGATCGACCTGAAGATAGGCACCATACTCAATGCAGAAAAAGTAGAGAAGGCAGACAAGCTTTTGAAACTGGAAGTAGACATGGGGTTTGAAAAAAGAACCATAGTAAGCGGTATTGCTTTACACTTCAAACCCGAAGACATTATTGGTAAGCAGGTTGTTGTGGTTGCTAACCTTGCGCCAAGAAAAATGCGTGGAATTGAAAGCCAGGGAATGATATTAATGGCAGAGGATAGGGAAGGGAAACTGCATTTTGTAAGCCTTGGGAATATGATAAATCCCGGTAGCGGGGTAAATTAAAGTACAAAACAGAATTTGAAATTCTTATAACTAATTGCCTTTTGTAAAAAGCTAACTCTTATACAGTTAGCTTTTTTTATTGAGGTAAAAAAATCTTTGGTCGCATTTTTGTTCTTACCTATTTAAAACTATGAATATGAACAGCAAAAAATTACTTTTTACCCTCTCCATTTTATTTAGTTTACCGGTGTTTGCACAGCAGATCGACATGTCCCTGATCCCTTATCGCCAGGGCGATCTTTGGGGCTATGCAACCCCTGATAAAAAGATAATTATTAAACCTGTGTATAATGAAGCGCATTGGTTCGTAGGCGGGTTGGCCGTAGTAAAAAAAGGTTCCAAATATGGCTATATCAATAAGGCAGGAACTGTTGCCATTCCAATAAAATTCTATTCTGCCAAGCCATTCCGTTTTGGATATTTTGATAAGGCAGAAACACATACAGCCGGTGGTAAAGTTGTGCAGAACCAGGATACGGTGTTATTTGCTGGTGCATCATTGACCGCTAATGCTGATGAAAGTTGCATTGATACACGGGGCAGGGTAATGTCTAAATGCCCGGCTATAAATGAGAATAGTGTTCCGGGCAACAATAAAGTTGTTATGGTAACAGAAGAAAAAATTTACAGCCTGGTCAATAACGCCAACCTGTACGATAAAATCGTAGATGACTATAAAATTGCCGGGAATGACAATACTTATTATATCGGGATTAAGAATAACCAGTATGGCGTGATCAATAATAAATTTGAAGTGGTCACTCCTTTTGAGTATTCAACGATCAAAAAAATAAATATCGGTGAAACGGTTTACCTGCAGGGAGTGAAGAACGGTATGTATGGAATCCTTAAAGGGGATGGTACCATATCTATGCCCGCAGAGAATAATAACCTGGTATATGTAAAAGGCAGGAACGGCAACGACTATTTTATCGTTTCTAAGGATGGCAGGACAATGGTAAAAGATGCCAGCTATAAGGATATCGTAGCCGCTAATTATTCAGAGATATTATATGATGATGAAGGGGGGTTCGTTTTAACCGGCAATGATAACAGGAAGGGCTTTTACTTCCTGGATAATAAAGTGATAGAACCCAGGTACAGTGATGTGAAACTGATCAGGGGAGGGCGGTTCCTGATGGTGAAGACCCAAAGCGGCAAGATCGGCTATGTGAGTATAGATGGGACAGAATACTTTGATCAATGATCCGTACACTATAACTAGCATACCGGTCTTAAGGCCGGTATTTTTTTGTCCGGATCATTTTATGGGTGTACCTGTATAATGCAGGGATGCTTTTTGGATGAATGCTTTGGCCTGTATCGTAAGTTCATTTAATATGGCGGTTGAATTTTTATTTGTAGAAAGATTTTCGGCGGGTTTTATATTGCTTTTATAATTATACAGGTATTCAACCTTACCATTAGTAATATTAAATCCTAAAACATGCGTACTATCCGAAACCTGGTACAGCGAACTGTTCGGCCTGGAGAATACGTATTTCCTGAGCGAACTGCTGTCGAGCAAATTTCCGCCATAGGATATGATACTGTCCTTATAACCACCAACTGCTAAAATAGTTCCCATGATATCAAACTGGCTAACCATTTGTTCGCTGATCTTTTTTTGATTTACAGCAGGATCATAAATAATCACCGGGATCCTGTAACCGGAGAAAGGATCATATTCCCCCTTGATCCCCTGCGGGAACATCCAGTGGTCAGAACAAAAGATAAAAACCGTATTTGCAAACCAGCTTTCATTTTTCGCTTTTAAAAAGAACTGTTGCAGGCAGTGGTCATAATAGCGCATGCTTTTCATCGGGTCAGTATAACTAGCCGGGAACTTCAATGAAAAAGACCCGGGAAGATCATAAGGGTAATGCGTGGAGATATTATAATTGACTGCAAAGAATGGTTGTTGAACCTCCTTTATTTTTTCCTGCATGAAACCAAGTACTGTTTCATCATGCAATCCCATGGTATGCGCCGGTTTGTTCTTATAACCGGGTATATCTTCCTTACTGTAGTATTTAGCTATACCCAGCCAGTTCATGCATTTGGCAAAGCCGAAGTTGTCAAATTCATCACCGATACAAAAAAAAGAACTGTAGTTATTTTTTTTCAGTGCTGCCCCAACAGCTGTGATGGGTATACTGATGAACCGTGAATGATAGACCGGTATATCAGAAAGGGTAGGAATACCTGCAAGTATGGATGTAACACCCTTGTTGGACTCATGCGCATAGCAAAAAGCATTTTTATAAAAGCTGCTGTATTGTAACAGGGAATCAAAAAAAGGCATTTGCACTTTATAAGCACTTGCGGTATCAAAAAAATCATAAGGCACGCTTTCCATTATGAAAAGCACAATATTTTTTTTGCCGCTGCTTACATTGCTTAACTGCAGTTTTTTTCTTAGGGGAAAAAAAGCATCAGCTTCCGTCTTTGAAAAATAATGCTGCGGTCTTACTTCTTCTCCTTTTCTGAATAAGGAATAAGAAAAAGTATGGAAAGAATTTTGAACCGCAGGTAATTGCCTGCTCTTAATTTCAACCAGTGGGTAGGTAGGTACCAGTATTTTGCCCAGGCTCTTGGGGAATAGGAGGCATACAGCAACGCATGTGATGATGATAGTAGTAAGTAACACAGCACGACTTCCTTTTAAAAATCCGTTCAATAACCGGGTGTGCAATTTCCATATCAAAATGAGTAAAGCAGTTAATGCGGTAATAAAAAGAATGATAATGAAGATATTGAAATGGAATATCTGCTTAAAAGGATGTTCCAGCACATAAAGCAGGTCGGCATTTGCCCGCTGAAAATGAAAAGGGAAATAAAAAATATCAGTGAGGTTAAGTAAAACGACAAAGCTGTTCAACAGGAAAAACACCGGCATAATGAACCAGGTAAAAAGCTTAGCAGGTACCATACGGACCATTTGCAGCAGCAGTAGAAACGGAATATTGATCAGTAAAACGACAAGAAGGTCATTTATTAAAGACCATTTGGCCAGTTTGATCTTAGCATACCCTGTACTGATCTCTTCTCCCCCGGTGAATAACAGGATGTAATTATAATTATAAAATATTATCTTTAAAACAGAAAGAATAAGCAATAAACCCAGCAAAAACCATATGACCGGTTTGTTATTTTGCCAAACATTCTTTCCGGAAAAAGATAAGTATTTCATTTTTTATAAAAACTGAATGTTTATGCTGAAGTGGATAGCAAAAAACAAATATAAGCTAATGCCTTTTATCCTCATTGGCCTATACCTGCTGGTAGACGTAGCAATGCACAAAGGACTGACAAGAGTTTTGTTGCCAAAAAGTTTCCCTGACTATAGCATTGATGCCAGCCGTCCTGCAAATAACAATGTATTGATCAATACCAACAAGGAATGGAAAAAAGCGATCGATACAAAGGAACAGATCAACGCGGTTGACATCAATACCAGCGGGATAGAATGTGATGTTTATTTTGATACGGCAAAGAAAATATTCGATGTACACCATGACCCGGGTAAGTCAATAGGCCTCAACTTTGACACACTTTTACAACTGTATACCAATCGCGGCTTAAAGGCGGGTATCTGGCTGGATTTTAAAGACCTGGGTGAGTATAATCAAAAACCGGCAGTTACAGAACTGGTGCGGTTAAGAAATAAATACGGACTTGCGGGGCGAATACTGGTAGAGTCAAGGCGGCCCGAGCTGCTGGCGCCATTTACCGACAGTGGCTTCTATACTTCTTACTATACCCCCATGTTTAATCCTTATAAGTTCGGTAATGATGAAGTAAAGTATTGGGTAGACAGTCTTACCAAAGCAATCCGCAATTCAAAGGTGAATGCCATCTCGGGGTATTACTACCAATATACCTTTCTCCATCATTATTTTCCAAACTACCCGCTAATCACCTGGGCTGATGATGATAAGTGGAGCCTTGTGAATTGGCTGTTTAAAAGAAAAGCAAGCCGCAGCAAAGAGGTCTTCATTGTTTTATATCCCTGATCAGGTTTTATTTCCAGCGTAAATAATAAAGTCTTAATTTCGGTTTTGCAAATAGTTGTTTAACTAACTAATTTAGGACATGTCAAAAAGGATCATAAAAAAAGTCGCGGTATTGGGCAGTGGCGTAATGGGCAGTCGTATTGCCTGTCATTTTGCAGGGGTGGGTTTGGAGGTGTTGTTATTGGACATTGTTCCAAAGGACCTCGCTGAAGATGCAAAGCCGTCGGAGCGTAATAAGATCGTGAATGATGCATTGGCTGCTGCAATAAAATCGAATCCTTCGCCGGTCTATACAAAGGATGTTGTAAAAAGGATACGGACGGGCAACTTCACAGATAACATGAAAGAGATCGCCGATCACGACTGGGTGATAGAAGTTGTTGTTGAAAGACTGGATATCAAACAATCTGTTTTTACGGAAGTGGAAAAATACCGCAAACCCGGAACATTGATCACATCCAATACATCCGGTATTCCCATTCACATGATGACGGAAGGGAGAAGCGATGATTTTAAAAAACATTTTTGCGGAACGCATTTTTTTAACCCGCCAAGGTATTTACGTTTGTTGGAGATCATTCCCACGCCTTTTACTGACCCGGAAGTTGTGGACTTTTTAATGCATTATGGTGATCTCACGTTGGGCAAAACAACCGTGCTGTGTAAGGATACACCGGCTTTCATAGCCAACCGCGTTGGTGTTTTTGGCATGATGGCGATCATGAATGCCATGGATAAATTAAAATTAACGGTAGATGAAATTGATGCATTGACGGGCCCGGTTGTTGGCCGTCCAAAATCAGCAACATTCCGTACCGCTGACGTGGTGGGTATCGATACGCTGGTCAAAGTTGCAAAAGGGGTTCACGATAATTGTCCCAATGACGAAGCAAAAGAACAATTCATCATTCCGGCATGGCTGAATAAAATGGTGGAGAACAACTGGCTGGGTGATAAAACAGGGCAAGGGTTTTTTAAGAAAACAAAATCTGCTGCCGGTGAAAAAGAGATACTCACCCTGGATCTTCAGACCATGGAGTATGGCCCGAGGCAGAAACCAAAATTTGCAACGCTTGAAGCAGCCAAACCAATTGAAGACCTGAAGACAAGGATAAAAGCACTGTGTGCGGGAACAGACAAGGCCGGCGAATTTTATCGGCAGTTTCATTATAATCTCTTTTCTTATATTTCTCACCGCATTCCTGAAATAAGTAATGAATTGTACCGCGTTGATGATGCAATGATGGCGGGCTTCGGCTGGGAGATCGGTGCTTTTGAAAGCTGGGATGTGTTGGGTGTTGCAAAAACAATTGATGCCATGAAGGCCGCTGGTTTTAAAGTAGCCCCATGGGTTGAAGAAATGATCGCCGCCGGGGCTGCATCATTTTATAAAGTAGAAAATGGCAAGCGCCTTTATTATGATATTACCGGCAAAACATACAAGCCATTGCCCGGCGCCGATGCATTTATCGTGATGAAGAATTTTGAGAATGAAACGGTATGGAAAAATGCCGCCTGCAGGACCTATCATTTGGGTAATGATGTTTTAGGATTGGAATGGTACACAAAAATGGGTAGCATTGGCGGCGAAGTGCTGGAAGCCATTCAAAGATCGATTGCACTTGCAGAAGATAAATATAAAGGACTCGTTATCGCAAATGATGGTCCTAACTTCAGCGCCGGTGCAAATGTTGCCATGATATTCATGATGGCCATTGAGCAGGATTATGATGAAATTGATATGGCGATAAGACAGTTTCAAAATACGATGATGCGTGTGCGGTATTCAGGAATTCCTGTTGTATTGGCACCGCATGGACTGGCACTTGGCGGCGGTT
>DATHEH010000274.1:0-3695 GCA_035318685.1 Ferruginibacter sp. | reverse complement strand
ATTCCATTAAAGAATAATAATTTTTTACCACGGAGACACGGAGACTTTCACAGAGCGCACGGAGAAATACAAAAAGAGTTTAGTGTTCTCCGTGCCCATCTTTGTGTCTCCGTGGTAAAAACATCAGGTCAGCTTCTCTACCAAAAATTCAAACTGCCGCTGAAAACAAAAATCATATCCATCTTCTCCGGTTATGGATACATTGGGTGCCTGGATATATAATTCCATTAAAGAATAATAATTTTTTACCACAGAGACACGGAGACTTTCACAGAGCGCACGGAGAAATGCAAAAGGACCTTAGTGTTCTCCGTGCCCATCTTTGTGTCTCCGTGGTAAAAACATCAGGTCAGCTTCTCTACCAAAAACTCAAACTGCCGCTGAAAACAAAAATCATATCCATCTTCTCCGGTTATGGATACATTGGGTGCCTGGAAATATAATTCCATTAAAGAATAATAATTTTTTACCACGGAGACACGGAGACTTTCACAGAGCGCACGGAGAAATACAAAAAGAGTTTAGTGTTCTCCGTGCCCATCTTTGTGTCTCCGTGGTAAAAACATCAGGTCAGCTTCTCGACCAAAAACTCAAACTGCCGCTGAAAACAAAAATCATATCCGTCTTCTCCCGCTACTGATACATTGGGTGCCTGGAAATATAATTCCATCAGCCGCTTCGCTTTTAATCCTTCTGCTATGGAAAAAGGGAATGACTGGTTGCCGATGAATAACTTACAGCCCATGATCAGCTGGGCAAGCTCTAAGAAATTTTCTACCTGCCGGTACTCAATACCAGGAATCATTTGTTTCATCTCTTCATATTCTACCTGAACACCAACAAACAATATTTTCTTATACCGGCTCAAAAAAGAATAATCGATCCCGGGAGCCCGGTAACGCTGGCTGCGTGCAATGATGATGTGGTCTTTTACAGAAGTATCGGGTATTACTTTCAGCCATGGAAGATGGAGCGGGTATGTAATTGGAAATACCAGGAAATACCAGCGTGAGATATTTCCCCTGCTGAGCCATATCGGGAAGTCACGGAAAATATCCAGGTCATAATCTATAGGCTCACCATTGTATACTTCTACTTTTTCAATGCCGCTTTGGTTCATGAGCAAGGGCTTCAGCATGTCAACCATTTTTTGTGTAAGCATTACAGTTCCCAGCGGGTGCGGATTCTTGCCATAAATTCCGGGCTGGTTGATCTGCAGGTAGAAGTGAATGGGCTTTCCTTTTGCCAGTGCGATCATTGCCGGTATGGCATACATGATATCGCCGGCATTACCACTGTGCTTGAAACTGTAAAAGTCTTCTTTGATGATATCGAAAGCGGGTTGAGGTAAGTTGACAAGCCGCTTCAGGTATTTAAAGTTCTTATATTCTTCGGGGTTGCTGAATTTTAACCGCAACCTTGGTATCAACTTCATAATGGTCGTTTACTTTGTATATCGGGCTCAAATATAGAGATAAGCGCTCTCCTGTCCAATAAAGCGCTATTGTATCAAGCCAAGACTTTTTCTGTCATTTCGTCGATAGGAGAAACCTATTTAAATGCCCGATCAGATGTCTCCTGCCGTCGACATGACAGAAACCGGAGGTTAAATTTTAACTGAACGGCTATAAAGCCCCCAATTACAAATTTTAAGATATTTTTGGTCTAAATACAGTTGCATGCAAAGTAAAATAACGGGCGGTGAGACGGAATATATATTTACGGGTAAGATACTCTCTAAATATGATGTGAAGTATTACAGGTGCAGGGACACGGGTTTTATCCAGACGGAAGAACCTTATTGGCTGAATGAGGCCTACCAGTCGGCCATTGTTGCACTTGATGTTGGACTTGCACTGCGCAATGAGCAGCTGGCAACTGTTACAGAAAGGGTATTGATCCGCTATTTCTATGACGGTAAAAGGTTCCTTGATTATGGCGGCGGTTACGGGCAATATGTAAGGATGATGCGGGACAGGGGTTTCAATTTCTTTTTGTTTGATGAATATGCCGATAATTTTTATGCCCGCTTCTTCGACATAAAAACCAAAGAAGAGTTACGCAAAGAAAAGTTTGACGTGGTAACTGCATTCGAGGTCTTTGAACATTTACCTGGACCCGTGGCTGCTGTTGAAGAATTATTGCAGTACAGCGATACCATATTATTTTCTACCGAGCTTGTGCCCGACCAGGACTTTACCTCGCCTTCGGACTGGTGGTATTTTGTGCCGGAGATAGGCCAGCACGTTTCCTTCTATAGTTTAAAGTCATTGCAATTTCTTGCAGATAAAATGAAGTGCAATTTGTACAGCAATAAAACCAACCTGCACATTATTACGCGGGCGGCATTTAAAAAGGATCCTTTTGTTTACCTGCAGTCTTTTAAAAGCTATGACCAGTGGTCAAATTCAGTAAGAAAACTTCATGATAAAATATATAAAACAAAACCCAGGCCTTCACTGATGCATTCCGATTCGGAATATATTAAAGAGAAGATCAGGAAAGGAGAGCAGCCATAGGTGGGGCTTACTTGTCCGTCACAATCGACCACTTTTTCATGTCCACCGTTTTTTCCTTTTTTCGCATTATATTGATAAACCACCAAATATTAATTCCCGGAACTAAAATACAAAAGATGCATCCATCAAGCCTCCTTTTATTAACTATATAAGTCATGCTGGTAATGTCTTTATAGGCAAATGACTTCTGCTCGTAGGAGAGAATCTTTTTTATTTCATAATATCGCACGCCATTTTCCCTGATGGTCTTGCCGATCTGCAGATCAAATGGGCGTGGATATAAGTACGCACCTGCTACTATGGTATCCTTAAACGTGGAAGGTTTTCTCACCACGATGCTATCCTTATGAATTTTGTAAGCCTCATAGCTTCTAAATCCATATTTTATGGTGTCACTGGTAGTCGTTAAGCCTATATCTGTATTTTCAATAAGTTGAACTTTACGTTTACCCTTAATCAAATAAACGTTTTGTCCCCAAACATGGGTGAGGTTAAAAGATAATAGTATAGTAATAAAAAAATATCTCATCAGTATGGAAGGTAATGTTAAGTATTTGAGAAGTATAGTGGTAACAAAGTCTTCATCATGTTAAATATGTTTAAAAATTGAAGATAAGGGCGTTCAACCGGTTTGCAGTTAACTCAAAGCTTGTCGTATAATGCCAGCACCTGCTTCGACATATTATCGTAAGAGAATTTCATGGCATGCTGTTTTATTTTTTCCTGGGGCTGGTTTAACGCGTAGTGTTTCATTCCTGCTGCAAATTCTTTTTGCATTACCGCAGGATCAAAATCCGTAAAGTAATAGGCATGTTCGCCACCGATCTCCGGCAGGCTTGTTTCCCTGCTTAAAAAAACAGGCTTGCCGTAATACATTGCTTCCACAACAGGTAATCCAAAACCTTCTCCAAAGGATGGGAACATTAATGCATCGCAGTGTTCATAATACCAGGCCTTTTCATTCTCCGCGACCGGCCCTGTAAATATCACACGGTCCTGCACCCCGTATTTTATCGCTTCCTGCAATATGGTTTGTTTATAAGGATAAGTATCAATACCTGATATCACGTATTCAAGGTCATTACCCTGCAGCAAAGGCATTACCACGTGAAAATTCTTTCTTTTTTGTACCAGGCCGATAGAAAAAAAGAAGGGCTTTTTGGGAATATATGCCGG
>DATHEH010000273.1:0-5004 GCA_035318685.1 Ferruginibacter sp. | reverse complement strand
CATACGTAACCCGCTTTACAAAGGTGGTGGTAACGTAAACGGTCCTCAGCCTCACCTGTACGATTTCAAATTGAATCGTAAAGTGAAAGACCTGGCTAAAATATCTGCTCTGTCTTATAAGGCAAAAGAAAACGCGATCGTTGTATTGGAAGATATAACCCTTGATGCGCCCAAGACCAATACTTTCACCGGCATCTTAAAGAGCCTGAACATTGGCCGTAAAAAAGCATTATTCGTAATCCCTGAATATAATGATAACCTGTACCTGAGCCTTCGGAATGTACAGGGGGTGAGTGGTACATTATTAAGTGATATGAATACGTACGATATTTTAAATGCCAATGTATTGGTATTGACCGAAAGCGCTGCCAAATTGTTCTCTGAAGAAGCGGCAGAAGTTGCAGAAGCATAATAACGAATACAAATTAAGAATATGAAACTGTCTGATGTTTTAATAAAGCCTGTTTTATCTGAAAAAGCAAATAAGCAATCAGAGAAAATGAACCGCTACACTTTCGTTGTAGACAGGAAGGCAAATAAGCTGGAGATCAAAAGAGCTGTAGAGCAATTTTATGGTGTGCAGGTAGAAGAGGTGAATACTGCAGTGATCCCTTCAAAGCTTAAAGCAAAATATACCAAAGCAGGTTTCATTGTAGGCCGCAAGCCTGCCAAGAAAAAAGCAATGGTAACTGTAGCAGAGGGTGAAACGATTGATTTGTACGGAACTGTATAAAAGTTCGAGGTTCGAGGTTTAAGGTTTTCAACGACTAAACGACTCAACAACTAAACGACTCAACAAAAATTAAAGAATGGTGGTCAGCACCGCAAAGTCTTGACAAATAAAAAATAAAAAATGGCATTAAGAAAATACAAACCGGTAACAGCAGGAACCCGTTGGAGAATTGGGAATGCATATGCAGAGATCACTACCAACGTACCTGAAAAGTCATTGCTGGAAGCACAGCATAATACTGCCGGAAGGAATTCGCAGGGCCGAAGGTCCATGCGTTACATGGGTGGTGGAAACAAAACCATGTACCGTAAAATTGATTTCAAAAGAAACAAGAAAAATATTCCTGCTACGGTAAAAACGATTGAGTACGATCCAAACCGTACTGCATTTATTGCGTTATTATCTTATGCCGATGGTGAAAAGCGTTACATTCTAGCACCACAAGGTTTGCAGGTAGGCCAGACCGTTATAAGCGGGGATGATGCAGTGCCGGAACTGGGAAATGCATTAATGCTGAAGAACATGCCTTTGGGTACTAATGTTCATAATATTGAAATGCAGCCGGGACACGGAGGAATTCTTGTGAGAAGTGCAGGTACTTCTGCCCAGCTGAGCAATAAGGAAGGGAAATATGCTGTATTGAAAATGCCAAGCGGGGAGTTAAGAAAGATACTGATCAATTGCTATGCAACAGTTGGTGTTACAAGCAATAGCGATCATAGCCTGGAAAGCATGGGTAAGGCAGGACGTAACAGGTGGAAAGGGATCAGGCCACGTACAAGGGCGGTTGCCATGAACCCGGTAGATCACCCGATGGGTGGTGGTGAAGGAAGGGCTTCGGGTGGACATCCGAGGAGCAGGTCGGGTAAATATGCTAAAGGACAGATCACGCGTACACGCGGTAAAGGATCAGATAAAATGATCATCCAGCGTAAGAATGGTAAGAAGCTAAGCAATAAATAATTAATCATTGTTAAAATATCCATCCTGTTTTAAGATGGAGAATAAACAGAAACACATACTATGAGTCGTTCGTTAAAAAAAGGTCCTTACATCGAAGCAAAGCTTGAAGCAAAAATCTTTGCGATCAATGAAGGAAAAAATAAAAAAGGGGTGATCAAGACATGGAGCCGCAGAAGCACCATCTCACCGGATTTTGTAGGCCATACATTCGCTGTACATAACGGCAATAAATTCATTCCTGTATATGTAACGGAATTTATGGTGGGTCATAAGCTGGGAGAATTTGCACCTACAAGAAATTTCAGGGGGCACTCGAGTAAGAAAATTGTATAGACGTTTAACGTTTAACGTTTAAAGGTTTAAAGTTAATTAACCCTTAAACGATTTAAACCATTAAACCCTTAAACGAAAAAATAAAATGGAAGCAATAGCAAAACTGAATAATTATCCCACATCGCCACGCAAGATGCGTTTACTCGCAGACCTTATCCGTGGTTTACACGTGGAAAAAGCATTGGCAATCCTGGATCATAATCCAAAGCATCCTGCAGTTCCTTTGCGTAAGCTGGTATTATCAGCTATCAGCAACTGGAAATTGAAGAATGAGGGTGAAGATGAAACCGGGCTGGTAGTGAGAACAATTTTCGTGGATGGTGCAAGGGTTATCAAGCGTATGCGCCCGGCTCCGCAGGGACGTGGATACAGGGTCCGCAAACGCAGCAATCATGTTACGGTAATTGTTGACATAAAAGGAGCAGAGGTAAAGCTGGTTAAGAACCAAAAAAATAACCAGGTAAGTGCTGTAAAGATTGAAGATGAAGTAACAACCGTTGAAGCAGCTCCAAAGAAAACAAAAACAGCTACAGCAAAAAAGACTGCAGCTAAGAAAGAGCCGGTAAAAAAAGAGACAACAAAAAAAGAGACAACAAAAAAAGAAACGAAAAAAAGCAAATAATTAAATTCTGAATATGGGCCAAAAAACAAATCCGATTGGAGCAAGATTAGGAATTATCCGGGGCTGGGACAGCAACTGGTATGCTCACAAAAAGGATTATGCCAATAAACTGATTGAAGACGATAAGATCAGGAATTACCTGAATGCGCGTATCAATAAAGGCGGTATTGCAAAGATCGTTATCGAGCGTACTCTAAATAAGCTTATTGTAACCATACATACTTCCAAGCCGGGGATAATCATCGGTAAAGGCGGGGGTGAGGTAGACAGGATCAAGGAAGAGTTAAAAAAATTATGTGGTAAGGATGATGTGCAGATAAATATACTTGAGATACGCAGGCCCGAGCTGGATGCAAACATTGTAGCGGATACTATTGCACGCCAACTGGAGAACCGTATCAATTACAAGCGTGCTATTAAAATGTCCATCGCATCAGCATTAAGAATGGGCGCTGAAGGAATAAAAGTAAAAGTAGGTGGCCGTTTGGGCGGTGCAGAAATTGCACGCAGCGAAGAGATCAAGCAAGGAAGAACACCGTTGCATACCCTTCGTATGGATATTGATTATGCAAACGTTTTTGCCCTTACAGTATATGGCAAGATAGGGATCAAAGTATGGATCTGTAAAGGAGAAGTTTTAGGCAAAAGAGATTTAAACCCGAATATGATTGCAGGTGGAAAAAATGAAGGAGGGCCAGACAGGCCGGGTGGATTTGAAAGAAGGGATGACAGGAGAGATGACCGCAGGGGCGGTGGTGGTGATAGAAGAGGTGGTGGGGATGATCGCCGTAGCGGTGGTGGAGGTGGTGGAAACCGTGGTGGTGGTGGTGGAAGACGTTAATTGAATTTTATAATTGGGCTAAGTAAGGATTACAACCCGTAACCCGAAACTCGTAACCCGAAACTTTATAAGAAATGTTACAACCAAAAAGAAGCAAGCATAGAAAAACACAGAAAGGAAGGATGAAAGGTGATACCAAGCGTGGCGCAACCCTGGCATTCGGAACTTTTGGTTTAAAGGCGCTTGACAGTGTTTGGCTTTCCAGCAGGCAGATTGAAAGTGCCCGCCAGGCGATGACCCGGCACATGAAGCGTGAAGGAAATGTATGGATCAGGATTTTTCCCGATAAGCCTATCACTAAAAAGCCGGCAGAGGTAAGGATGGGTAAAGGTAAAGGTAACCCTGAAGGATGGGCTGCAGTTGTTCAACCGGGCAGGATATTATTTGAAGCGGATGGAGTTACAGAGCAGGTTGCAAAAGAAGCATTTGCATTGGCAGCACAGAAGTTGCCCATACAAACAAAGTTCGTGGTGAGCAGGGATTATTCAGCATTATAGAATTTTCAAATTATATAAAGATGTCAAAAAAAATTGATTTTGTAAAAGGCCTGGATGGATTAAGCGCCGAAGACCTGAAGTCAAAGATCCAGGAAGATGAATTGCGTTTAAAGAAGCTTGGATTTGCACATGCCATTTCCCCGCTTGAAAATCCGCAAAGCATCCGTGCATTAAGAAGGGATATTGCAAGGCTTAAAACACAATTACAGAAAACAAAGGTTGGAGCATAATCCAATAAAATAATACAAATGGCAGACACAAAAGAAATATCAACAGCTGTTGACAGGAATTTAAGGAAAACAAGAACAGGTGTTGTATCCAGCAATAAAATGGATAAAACGATCGTGGTAAAAGTGGAAAGGAAAGTAAAGCATCCTTTATATGGAAAGTTCCTTAAAAAAACAACCAGCTTTCATGCACACGATGAAAAGAACGAATGTAGCATCGGTGATACGGTAAAAATTATGGAATCCCGCCCCCTGAGCAAGACAAAGCGGTGGAGGTTGGTAGAGGTTGTTGAGAAAGTGAAATAAGAAAGCTACAAGCTGTAAGCTATAAGCTGCAAGCTTTAAGAGCGATAAAAAAAATATTAAGAATGCTGATTGTTACCGGTACGCTGCTTGCGGCTTGTAGCTTGAGGCTTAAAGCTTAAAAATATGATTCAGCAAGAAAGCAGGTTAAATGTAGCAGATAACAGTGGTGCAAAACAGGTATTGTGCATCCGTGTATTGGGAAACAGTGGCCAGGACTATGCAAGGATCGGCGATAAGATAGTCGTTACTGTCAAAGATGCCATGCCTGCAGGCGGGATTAAAAAAGGTACTGTTAGCAAAGCAGTAATAGTGAGAACTACGAATAAGCTTCGCCGTAAGGATGGATCTTATATCCGGTTTGATGACAATGCAGTGGTGTTGTTGAATGCTTCGGATGAGCCAAGGGGTACACGCATCTTCGGGCCGGTAGCCCGGGAGCTGAGGGATAAAGGATATATGAAGATTATTTCGCTGGCGCCGGA
>DATHEH010000272.1:0-5489 GCA_035318685.1 Ferruginibacter sp. | reverse complement strand
GCTCACTCCACTGGCGGCTTTTGTAATGATGACACTTAAATTGCCACGATAATATTTTTCAATCACCGGACTTGCAGCAACAAAACAAAAAGATCAGCCGCACAGGCTATTTACGCAAAATGCTTTGGTGCATTGGCCTGGTCATACTGGTACAGGTACTGAAGAAAATGTTGATCAGTTTTTTGCCTGCCGCCCTTCTTTTTCATACTTTAATGCTGACTGGCCTGCAGGTCGCCATACTATTGTTTACTATCCTGCACCTCTTATTTACCCGGCTGAGTTTTTTTAAAAAGATATTGCTGGTTGTTTTGATAATTTCCATTCCGGGGTTCTTTTTTAATTACTGGCTGCAACGGCCTTCGAAGATCCCTGTCGCATTTAAACCTGCCCTGCAGAAATACTATACAAATGTGGAAGTAAATATCATCCAGTTCAATCCCAACACAAGTTCTTATGACAGCCTTTTATTTTATACTTTAAAGCCATCTGCTTCATTTGTTTTTAATAACCGTGAATTCGCCGACAGCTTCCAAACCAACAGCAAGGGGTTGCGTGATGATGAAGTTTCCCTGGTAAAACCTCCTATCATCTGCCTTGGTGACTCCTATGCCATGGGCTGGGGTGTGAAGCAGCACGAAAGTTTTGCCGAACAAATGGCAATGCTTACAAATCAAAAAGTGCTAAATGCCGCTGTTTCTTCCTATTCCACAGGGCGTGAGTTGGAATGCCTCAGCCGGCTTAACAGTTCCAACCTGCAATACCTTATCATCCAGTACTGCCGCAATGATAATATTGAGAATAAAGATTTCGTTGAGAACAACTATACTTTGCGAATTTCCTCACGGGAAAAATATGATTCAGCGGTGAATAAGCATTACTGGACCAAGCTGTGGTTCCCGGGAAAAAGGGTCATCACCATCTCTAAATTGTACGCCGAAAAAAAATGGCAGATCTTTCCAACTGTAAGAAAGCACGTGCCCGGCAATATACAAGAGGCCGCCAGGTATTTTACTGATATATTGATGCACAGTGGTATCAATTTTAAAAAGACAAAGGTCTTAGTGGTTGATGTGAGCGAACAGGAAAGGATGAATGATGACTTCGTTAATGCAGTTAATAAATTACTGGAGGCGAATTCCTATAAAGAGCGGTTCAGCAATAATCTTATCATGGTGCCTTTATCGGGTTTGCTTAATAAGGATGATTACTATATACTTGATCTGCACATCCGTGCATCAGGGCACAGGAAGATCGCTGAAAGGCTAAGTAGTTATATAATAAGTAAGAACTGAAAGAAGGATCTTATTTATTGTCTTTTTGTTTTAATAATACTTCCTTCAAAGCACTAAGTTGTTTTTTAATTAAGTCTTTGGTGAATTCATCAATTAGTTTACCTGATCCGTCGAATTTGTCTTTCGCTTTAGATACCATGATCTCCGGCTTTACCTGCTTCATGCCCAGTGTAAGAAAGACGGGTTGAAAAGCAAGGTGCATTCTTACAGTGCCCCACATGCCTGTTGAAGCTCCCATTAAAGCAACCGTCTTACCCAATAGCGGGGAATCCTTACCCCGTGATGCCCAGTCAATGGTATTCTTCAATACACCGGGGATGGAATAATTGTATTCAGGTGAAACGATGATAAGGCCATCTGCTTTTTCAATGCTGTTCCGGAACGCAACAACAGTTTGCGGCCGCTCAGCTGCATCGGGTGTGTCAAGGTCTCCATTGTACAGGGGAATCTCTGTAATGCTTATGATCTCCAGCGAAACATCTGCCGGTAACAATTCCTGCAGGGAATTCAACAACATGGTATTGAATGATCCTTTGCGCAGACTGCCGGAGAATCCGGCAAGGCGGATATTATTTTGCATAAGCTTAATTTAATGCACAGTTGCAAAAAGCATTCCCCGATTTTTATAGACCTTATAGGTTTCTAAAACCTATAAGGTTTGTAAAATCTTTATTGCTTAACAAATGGCTTTCGTTCATTGATCGTTTCCCCTTTCAGTTCAAGGTAATACATCCCCTTTGCAAGCCTGGCTACATTTAGTGATGTGGTCGTACTGCCTGCTCCAACATTTATCATGTAGCGTTCAACAACGCTCCCGGTATTATCAATGATCCGTGCATGTAGTTTATCCGCCTTGTTTACACTGATGGTAAGGTTGACCTGTTCATTAACAGGATTGGGATACAGCATGACCATACCCTTTCGGCCATCCAGTGGCAGGGCAACTATATTGGAGTAACCATATTTTCCTTCACCATCTTTTTGTTTGAGCCTGTAATACAATACATTCACGCCTGATGCTGTTACATTATTATCCCGGTAATTATATAGCTGGGTGCCGGGCAGGTTTTTTGAAGCCTGGGTATTAACGGTTATATAATTTGTGCCATCAGTACTTCTTTCGAGCTCAAAAGCAGCAGGGTTTTGTTCGCTGGCTGTTTTCCAGTTTAATACAGCATCGTTAGTTTGTAATTGTCCTTTAAATTCCAATAAATTAAGAGGAAGAACCAATGAAGTGTATTCTACCCATAATTCCCTGCCATACTCATCTGTAGTGAGTACAGTAAATATCAACGATCCCACCTGTGTATAATTTGACGGGTTACTGCCGCCGGGTATGGCTATATCTGCCCTCATGAAAGTGCCTGAAGCTGTGCCATCACTTCTCCATACCTCCTCACCGTTTATGCCATCATTGGCAGTAAATACGAGCTTGTTGTTTACACTAACAAGGCTGGCGGGGGCCGACCCACCATTTCCGGGTAGCAGATCTTTTACCTGCACCGTGCCGGCTGACGTGCCATCGCTTTTCCATAACTCGAATCCGGAAGCAGGATCCCCTGCTGCAAAAAATAAAACACCGTTTACATTTGTAATGCTCCCGGGCACAGAGCCAATAGTGCCCGCATAAATATCTTTTACCAGCGCAGTGCCCGCTGCTGTACCATCGCTTTTCCATAACTCATAGCCATTAACAGGATCCTCTGCCCTGAAATACAAAACACCATTCAGATTTGTAAGCATCGATGGATAGCTGCTGGTCGCTCCCGGGTAAATATCTTTTACCATGAAAGTACCGGCTGTAGTACCATCAGTTTTCCAAAGCTCCCAACCACTAACACTACCGTTATACGAGATAAAAAATGCCGTCCCGTTTACATTTACCAAATTATACGGGCCACTGCTTGACCCGGCATAAACTATACTTTTTACCAACACCGTACCGGCTGCTGTGCCATCGCTTTTCCAAAGCTGGTCGCCCGTGGTGGTGCCATCCTGAGCCTTAAAATATAATGTGCTGTTTACACCCGCAAGATTTCCCGGATAGCCATGATTAATTCCCGGGTAAATATCTTTAACCAGTACAGTACCGGCCGCTGTGCCATCGCTTTTCCAAAGCTCGAATCCATTAGCAGCACTCATAGCATTGAAATACAAAACACCGTTGAAGTTGTACAGTTCCGAGGGATTGCTGCCGGTAGTGCCGGGATAAATATCTTTTACCAATACAGTACCTGCAGCAGTACCATCGCTCTTCCAGAGTTCCGGGCCATTAGCAATATCAGTGGCAACAAAGTATAACACACCGTTTATGTTAGTTAAAAGTTCAGTATTACTGCCGGCCGTTCCTGTATAAATATCTTTTACCAGTTGTGTACCACCTGGTGTGCCATCACTTTTCCAAAGTTCTGTGCCATAGGCTATATCAGTTGTAACAAAAAATAATACGCCATTTACATTGGTGAAGTATTGGAAATTACTACTGGTTGGTGTGCTGTAAATGTCTTTCAGCAATAAGGTTCCGGCAGTAGTGCCATCCGTTCTCCAAAGTTCCGTACCATAAGAATTATCCGTCGCACCAAAGCATAATGCACCATTTACATTAATTATCCTGTATGGATTGCCGGATGCAACTCCCGGCTTAATATCTTTCAACAATACAGTACCCGCGGTTGTACCATCGCTTTTCCAGATCTCCCTGCCACTGGTGCCGTCATTAGCTGAAAAATATAATTCACCGCTCAAACTTGCTCCTGGTTGAAACGAACTGCCGGATGCCCCCGGGTAAATATCCTTTACCAGGATAGTACCTGTTGCAGTACCATCGCTTTTCCAGAGTTCCTGGCCACTGACCGCCTCATTTGCCATAAAAAATAAAACGCCGTTTACATTTGTAAATGATTGTGGATTGCTGCTGCTTCCCACATAAATATCTTTTACCAATACGGTACCTGCTGTAGTGCCATCAGTTTTCCAGAGTTCCATGCTGGTGGCTGGTTCGGCTGCACTAAAATACAACACGCCATTTATATTGATCATGTTCGAAGGACCGCTATTACCTGCACCTGGATTAATATCTTTTACCAATACAGTACCCGCTATTGTACCGTCACTCTTCCAAAGCTCATTGCCGCTTATACCATCATTGGCGGTAAAATATAATACGCCATTTAAATTGACCAGGTATGCGGGATTACTACCGTTAGTGCCCGGGTAAATGTCTTTCACCAATACCGTACCCGCCGCAGTGCCATCGCTTTTCCAAAGTTCAAATCCGATGCTTACGTCGGCATACGCCACAAAATACAGTACTCCATTTACGTTTGTTAAGCTTTGAGGAGCACCACCACCTGCTCCCGGATAAATATCTTTTACTAAAACCGTACCTGCTGATGTACCATCAGATTTCCATAGTTCCCTTCCATTAGTTGCATCAACCGCCGAGAAGTATAATGTACCGTTCACATCTGTCAGTGATTGAGGGTTACTGTTGGCAGACCCTGCATAAATATCCTTTACCAGCACCGTACCTGCTGAAGTACCATCAGTTTTCCAAATCTCCTGGCCATTGGTTGCATCAGTTGCAATAAAATATATGATACCGTTGACATTGGTCAATAAAATTGGGTTACTTGAGTTAGTTCCCGCATATATATCCTTTACGAGTACTGTGCCAGCCAACATGCCATTGGTTTTCCAAAGCTCCTGCCCGCATGTTGCAGTAGTTGCTGTAAAGAAAACAGTGCCGTTAACTTCAACCAGCGATGAAGGACTGGAAGAGAATAAACCGGGAGAATTATTAATATCCTTCACGAGGTTAAAAACCTGTGCACCTGACCTGTTAGCCACACATACCAACAGGCAGGTAAAAAATAAGAGAAAAATTCTGTTCATAACAAAATAGGTTATTGATTATACTGTTTAATAAATACTTTCCGTTCATTGATCGTTGTACCTACAAGTTCCAGGTAATAAATTCCGGCTGCCAGTTCTTTCACATCAACCGGCAATGATGTACTTCCCGCAGAAATATTCCATTGGAACCTCTTTACTATTCTTCCGGCGTTGTCAATGATCCTCGCCTGAATTTTTTGTTTTCTATTTACTGTAATGCTCAGATTTGCTTCACTGGTAACAGGATTTGGATACAACATCACCATACTCTTACTGTCATCAATCGACAAAGCGACGATCCCG
>DATHEH010000271.1:0-4518 GCA_035318685.1 Ferruginibacter sp. | reverse complement strand
TTTTTAGATTTCGGCCCCGTCTTTAACGGCTGGGAAGCAGACCTTGGAAGGACCTATGTAGTAGGCAGCGATCCGTTAAAACTGAAATTAAAAAAAGATGTGGAAGAAGCATGGCAGGTGACAAATGCATGGTATCTGCGCCAGCATGACCTTACCGGTGCAGCCTGTTTCAATTATGTTACTGAGCTTGCGAAAAATTATGGATGGGAATTTGGCGGAGATATAGCCGGTCATATCGTAGGCCGTTTTCCGCACGAACAACCGGATGATCCTGCCGACCTGGGCTTAGACATTCACCCGGGCAATCACGGCAGCATACTACTCTCAGACAAACAGGGAAACAAAAGACACTGGATACTGGAAATTCACTTTGTGGACAGGAAGAACAAGATCGGTGGTTTCTTCGAACAATTATTTATAGCAGAATAAAACCCAAATTGTAATCGATCCACCCGTTCATCAAACCATCCTTTTGGAAATGAAAAAGATAATCAGCGCAGGCATTATGGCATTAGGGCTACTGAGAGCAGAAGCGCAACCAACAGACCTGGACATATTAAAGAAACTCAACGCAAAATTCATCCACAATTTTGTGACCAGTGATACCGCTTCTCACAGCCGCATCATCCACCGTGATTTTATTCACGTTAGCAGCACCGGTAAATACACTACCCGCAAAGATTACCTGGAAAACTGGGCACATGGCTTCCATGCTATCGTTTATTGGGATTACCGGGATGAGGATATCCGCATATTCGGCAATACCGCACTGATACATTCACAAAACAAATGCATTGCCACAGATGAGGGAAAAGAAGTAGCCAGCTTCTGGATGTATACCGATACGTATATAAAAGAGAACGGGGAATGGAAATGCATTCACGCACAGATCGCCAGGGTTGCACCTGAAAATTATGCAGCTGATGAAACGATCGTGAGGAAATATGATTACAGGAATAAGGCGAATTGATCATTAAGAAATATTCAATTCTCAATGTTTAATTTCAACTGCTTCCGTTTTATAATGAGATGCCCCTTTAGTTTGAGAATTGAAAATTGAACATTGAGAATTGAGAATTTGTTTTATACCAGCTCTATCACGGTGATCTCCGGCAGTATCCCTACCCTTCCCGGGTAACCAATAAATCCAAATCCGGGGTTAACGTATAATTTTTGTTTGCTGCTTTCATACAAACCCGACCATTGTTTGTACATGTATTGCACCGGGCTCCACTTCAACCCGGGTATCTCTACACCAAACTGCATTCCGTGGGTGTGGCCGCTTAACATCAGGTCAACATCAGGATATTTTGTCTGCACTTCTCCTTCCCAATGGCTAGGGTCGTGGCTCATTAAAATTTTAAAAGGATATTTTTCCGTGCCTGCATGTGCGAGGTCCATCTTGCCATATTTTTTGAACCTGCCCCTGTTGCTCCAGTTCTCAACACCGAGCAATGCAATGGCTTCATCGTTTTTTTCAATTACCACGTGCTCATTCAGCAGCAGGCGCCAGCCAAGATCGGCGTGCACTTGTTTCAGCTGTTCCATGTTCTGTTGTTTTGATACCCCGTCATTCGGCCAAAGTACATAATCGCCATAATCGTGGTTACCAAATACACTGTAAACACCCATTGGTGCTTTCAGCTGGTTAAATACGTCCATGTAATCTGTCATTTCACTTGCCCTGTCATTTACAAGGTCACCTGTAAATAGGATGATATCCGCTTTTTCATTCAGTATCTTTTGGACCCCCAGCGATACCGCTTTTTTATTGGTAAAGCTCCCGCTGTGTATGTCACTGATGTGAACGATCTTCAACCCTTTAAAGGAAGCCGGCAAATTCGCAAAAGGTATCTGCACCCGCTTGATATCATAATTGTATTTATTACTAAAGCCATAGATCAGGCTTCCGAATAGTGTACCGCCGGCAGCAATACCCAGCCAGCTTAAAAAGGCAGAACGGCTTATCTTGTCACCGGCATCATTAACTTCTACAGCTGTTTTCTTAGCGGTAAATTTTCCGGCGATCCATTGTATTGCTCGCCGCAGGTCATCAATGAAGAAAAAGAGCACGGCAACGATCTTGGCCAGGAACAAACCAATGATGGTAGCAAATAAATAGGTCCTGAACTTCTTTCCCAAAAAACTATGATCAGTAAAAGCAAATATTAAAATGCCGGCGATCGCTATGGCAGTGATGCTCCAGTAAACCACATAGATGATCGTTTTTGTTCTTGGGGATGCAGCATGACTTACCGTTTTAATGGCCTGGAAAACGTAAGTATCCAGTAAAAGCATAATGGCTATAAAAATTGTAATGCCAAGTGATGAACGCATGAAGAAAGTTTAAAGATTTAAAATGTTTAAGTTTAAAGAGCTCCCCAGTTTATAAATTCATCGAGTTGCTGATCAATGGCACTCCTTGTATAAATATCTGTGATCTTTCCTTCCGGCGAAAGCAGTTTATCTACGATGGAGATGGGAAGCCGGTTGGGATGCACGGTTATCTTTACATAATTCAAAACATCCGCTAAATGGTCCATTCCCCGCAAATTTCCGGCCCTGCCCGTTGATACCCCCGTAAGCAATGCTTTTTTATGAAACCAGATATCGTGTGAGCGGCTGCTATCGAAGAGCATCTTGAGCACACCCGGGAAACTGCCATTGTATTCGGGTGAGATGATGATAAAATGGGTTGTTGGTATCAGTATCTCGTTCTCGATGCGCTTAAATGCAGCGTCGTTCTGCATCACATTCACTGCCTCCAGTGAAAAGACCCCTGCCTTCACCCCCTTTTCCTCCAAGATCCGCTGATATTCCCTGGCTATTTTGTGTGTATTACTGCCGATCCTGTTGGTCCCCGATATTATTGTGATCATATTTTCCTCTTTCTGATAAACTAAAAACTCATCAATATTACAATTAAGATGGTTCTTTGTTCCCCAATTTTATGCCGAATGGTTAAATTTGCCATCCTGGCAGCAGACGGTTATTTAAAAGACGACCAGGATCAAAAAATATTTTAAATGAAACTTACATATTACGGACATTCCTGTTTTGGCGTCACGGTTAATAATAAAAAACTTTTGTTCGATCCTTTTATTACGGGTAACGAGTTGGCTAACGATATAGACATTAATACCATTGAAGCTGATTATATCCTGCTAAGCCATGGCCATAGCGACCATGTGGGAGATGTTGAATCCATTGCAAAAAGAACGGGTGCCACCATCATTGCGGCCTTTGAAGTAGCCACCTGGTTTGCGGGCAAGGGTATTGAAAAATACCATCCCATGAATACCGGCGGCAAATGGGCCTTTGATTTTGGAACTGTGAAATGCGTAAATGCTGTTCATTCCTCCTCTATGCCGGACGGTGCTTACGGGGGCAATCCCATGGGTTTTATTATTTTAAATGATGAGCAGAATTTTTATTACAGCGGCGATACCGCATTAACGCTGGATATGCAATTGGTCCCATTGTTTGCCGAAATAGATTTTGCCCTCCTGCCAATTGGCGACAATTTCACGATGGATGCCGAGGATGCAGCACAGGCGGCAAAAATGGTACAAACTAAAATGGTAATTGGCCTACATTACAATACCTTTGGCTTTATTAAAATAGATCATCAAAAAGCGGCAGACCTGTTCAAAATGAACGGGCTGGAACTAAAACTCCCGGCAATTGGAGAAACAATTGAAATATAAACAGGTTGGCCGTGGATACGGATTAACTAATTAACGCCCGCCTGAACGAACATTCAGGCAGGGATTAACGTCTTAACGATATATGGCAAGAATAATAGGAGTAGCAAATCAAAAAGGTGGCGTAGGTAAAACAACTACTGCAATTAATCTTGCGGCAAGCCTGGCAGTGCTGGAATATAAGACCCTGCTGGTTGATGCAGACCCCCAGGCAAACAGTACCACCGGTACAGGGTTCGACCTGCACAATATCACGCAAAGTCTTTACGATTGCATGGTTAATGAGGCCTCGGCTAAGGATGTGATATTAAAATCGGATATCCCGTTCCTGGATCTCCTGCCTTCGCACATAGACCTGGTGGGTGCCGAAATAGAAATGATCAACTACCCTAACCGGGAAAGTGTATTAAAGAAAATACTCGAGCCGATAAGGAATGAATATGATTTCATCGTGATAGACTGCTCACCATCCCTTGGATTGATAACCGTAAATGCATTAACTGCAGCTGATAGTGTTGTAGTGCCGGTTCAAACCGAATTCTTTGCATTGGAAGGATTGGGTAAATTGCTCAACACCATCAAGATCGTTCAAAACCGCTTGAATACCGATCTTAAAATTGAAGGCATTTTAATGACCATGTACGACGGGAGACTAAGGTTATGCAACCAGGTGGTAAGCGAAGTACGCCGTCATTTTGAAGATATCGTTTTCAGCAGCATCATACACCGTAATACAAGATTAAGCGAAGCCCCAAGTTTTGGCAAGCCCGTAATTCTGTACGATGCAGACAGCAAGGGCGCAGTAAATTATCTG
>DATHEH010000270.1:0-12574 GCA_035318685.1 Ferruginibacter sp. | reverse complement strand
CTGTAGCTTTCCCTACGTGCGCCAACGAATTCAATTTCAAGATAGTCAGCCTCACCCCAACCCCCGTCCGACCGGGTCACCCGGGCGGGCCTCTCCCGTGGAGAGGGAACCGGAGGATTAAAGGACCCTGAAACTTTATCGCTCTTTTTGTCATTTTCCAAAGTGGTCAGATCAATTTTGATTTGTGCGGTGCCGAAATTTTTAAAGAAGTTCACTTCGGGTTTAGGTTTGAATTTTTCAGCAACCTTAGCCGCCAAAGAAATGCCATCACCAACACAAACAATGTCCATGTCCCTGGTTTCCCTTCCCAGTATCTTATCACGAACAAAGCCTCCAATTAAGTAGCATGGCAAAGACAACTCTTCAGCTGATTGTGCTATCTTATTCAAGACAGCGAGTTCATTATCGTTAACGGAGATGTACATGAGGTGCAAAAGTAGGGAAAGTGTAGCCATTAGCTGCTAGGCACCAGCCGTTAGCAAAGCAATCAGCTAACAGCTAAATGCGAAAAGCTAATAGCTTCATTCTGGCTTTCTTGGCATCAATATTGACCTAATACATGCTCACACAAAAAACACCGGATTAGCTGTGTCTTTTGACATTTTGACTATATATTGAGAAAATTATGGATAACAAGTTTTATTTGCAGGGCCCTGAGGACGAAATGGAGTTTATGCCGATCATCCCTTTAAATGACGAAGATGATGGAAGTGGCGATGACCAGCCGATCCCGGACGAAATACCCATACTGGCTTTAAGAAATACCGTACTCTTTCCGGGTGTGGTAATTCCCATTACCGTAGGCAGGGATAAGAGCATTAAAGCAGTAAATGACGCTTATAAGTCTGACAAATTGATCGGCGTGGTGGCGCAAAAAGACAGTACGGTTGAAGAACCAACTGTTAGCGACCTGGAAGATATCGGCACGGTTGCAAAAATTGCCAAACTCATTAAAATGCCCGATGGCGGAACTACGATCATTATACAGGGACGTAAAAGATGTAAAATCGAAGAAGTAACAACAGATGATCCTTACTTCAAAGCCAAAATTAAAGTATTAACTGACGAGGTCTTAAAAGATGACGCGGATTTTAATGCCATGGTGGGTAGTATCAAGGATCTTGCCGGGCAGATTGTGAACCTCTCTCCCAACCTGCCCAGTGAGGCAGCTATCATCTTAAAAAATATTGAGAATCCTTCTTTCCTTATACACTTTGTCAGCAGTAATTTAAACAGCGATATAAAAGATAAACAGCGCCTGCTGGAGATAAGCAATATCAAGGCAAGGGCAGAATTGCTGATGAACCTGATGCAGACAGAACTGCAATACACCGAGCTCAAAAATAAAGTAACTAATAAGACAAGGGCCGAACTGGATAAACAGCAGCGTGAATATTTTTTACAGCAGCAGATGAAGGCCATCAAGGATGAACTGGGTGGCGATAACGTGGCGGAAGTAAAAGAGATGCTGAAGAAAGCAGATAATAAAAAATGGCCGCTTGCTGCAAAAGAAATGTTCACAAAAGGTGTTGAGAAATTGGAACGCATGCATCCCACCACACCTGATTATTCTGTTGTGTACAATCACCTTGACCTGATGCTGGACCTGCCATGGGCCGATTATACGGAAGACCTGTATGACCTGAAGAAAGCAAAAAAAGTTTTGGACCATGATCATTATGGCATGCAAAAAATAAAAGAACGTATCCTGGAATACCTCGCTGTTTTAAAATTAAAGGGAGATATGAAATCACCGATACTTTGTTTTCTCGGCCCTCCCGGCATTGGTAAAACAAGTTTGGGTAAAAGTATTGCCGCCGCCATCAACCGCAAATACGTGAGGGTGAGTCTGGGTGGCCTGCATGACGAAAGTGAGATACGTGGCCACCGCAAAACCTATATCGGCGCCATGCCGGGGAGGATACTGCAATCCATCCGTAAGATAAAATCAAGCAACCCGGTAATGATACTGGATGAGATAGACAAGGTAGGCAGCGATCACCGCGGAGATCCGTCTTCTGCTTTACTGGAAGTACTTGACCCCGAACAAAACAATACTTTTTACGATAATTACCTGGAGCTGGAATATGACCTGAGCAGGGTATTATTCATTGCTACGGCAAATAATATCAGCAATATCCCACCCGCATTAAAAGACAGGCTGGAGATCATTGACCTTAGCGGCTATGCCGTGGAAGAAAAGATCGAGATCGCTAAACGCCACCTGGTGCCCAAACAAAAAGAGATGCATGGTTTAAAGGATATTTCTTTTAAACTCAGCGAGAATGTTTTGGAAAAAGTGATACAGGATTATACAAGGGAAAGCGGTGTAAGGGAACTGGACAGGCAACTGGCCAGCATCATGCGCTACCAGGCAAAGGAACTGGTTATAAAAGATAAATTAAAAGCCACCATCACCACCCACGACGTAGAAAAGATATTGGGCAAGCCGAGGTACAGCAATGACCTGTATAAGATAGCCAATATGCCGGGTGTTGCAGTAGGACTTGCATGGACCTATGTAGGCGGTGATATCCTTTTTATTGAAACCCAGCTCAGCGAGGGAAAGGGAGAATTAAAACTCACCGGCAACCTGGGTAATGTGATGAAAGAAAGCGCCAGTACGGCCCTTACCTACCTGGAGGCCAATTGTAAAAAGGCCGGCATTCATGCCAGCCTGTTCAAGAAAAAGGACATCCATATTCACGTTCCGGAAGGTGCGGTACCCAAGGACGGCCCCAGTGCAGGCATTACGATGCTCTCAGCCCTGGCAAGCGCTTTTACCGGCCGTAAGATAAAACCTTACCTGGCAATGACGGGTGAGATCACGTTGCGGGGACAAGTGCTGCCCGTAGGCGGTATCAAAGAAAAGGTATTAGCCGCACGCAGGGCGGGTTTGAAGGAGATCATCATGTGCTGGCAAAATGAGAAAGACGTGCTGGAGATCAACAACCAGTATATAAAAGGGATCAAATTCCACTACGTGAAGACCATGCAGCAGGTGCTTGAACTGGCTTTATCATAATTATTATTAAATGCTATACAACCTTTGGAAAAAACCCTGCGTCATACCTGTGTAATCAAACAGATTTCACGTTAGTTGTTTTAAGGGTTAATGAAATCCCGCCGATTCCTCGGCGGGAACTTTTTTTATGTAGGCGCCTGTTTACCGGTTCCGCTCCATCCAGTCCACTTCTTTCTTTGTAGTAAATGCCTGTATAATGGCAATGAAAAAAAGCCCCCCTATATTCCCCGCCAAAAAAGCAAGGCTGAAGCACCTGTAGCCCGAAATGTCCAGGCTGTGCTTGTTAAAAAATGAAATGATATCCGTTACCAGCACAGTAAAGCAGCAAACAATACCGATAACAAAAAGTATTTTGGAAATTATGCTTATGACAGTTGAAGGATGTTTCTTTGTGCGCTTAAAGAAGATGACGTAGGCCGATGCAAAGACCGCAGGCATTAAAGATATCATCAACAGTTCAAAAATAATGTCAACAGGGCTTGAAGAAACAAGCTTTGAAAATCCCCAAAAGGTTACCACCAGTAAACCCAGTATCACAGGTATGGCAAGGAACATCAAAAAGATGAGGATGTAGAGCTTGGAATATTTTAAAAACTTATCGTCCATAGAGATGTTAATAGTTAATGGTTAATAGTTCATAGTTAGACCCTAACGTTATCAGACACGGCTATGAACCATCAGCCATGAACTATGAACCAACTAAAAATAGCTCAGCTTGGTTTTCGGTGTCAGCGCCAGCAAAGTCTCGTACATCAGCTTTATCGTGTTCTCAATATCACTCTTATGGATCATCTCCACCGTGGTGTGCATATAACGCAACGGAATAGATATCAGAACTGAAGGGCATCCGTCATTGGCGTAGGCAAATGAATCGGTGTCTGTGCCCGTACTGCGGCTCACTGTTCTCAATTGCACCGGAATCTTATTCTTTGTTGCCGTTGCCTGTACAATATCCAGCAATTTATTATGCACGGCAGGGCCAAAAGCAAGTGATGGGCCCTTACCGCAGGCACATTCACCCTCGATCATTTTGTTGATCATCGGCGTGGAAGTATCATGCGTTACATCGGTGATGATGGCAATGTCCGGCTTTATGCGGCGTGCTATCATTTCTGCCCCACGCAACCCGATCTCTTCCTGCACCGCATTCACAACATATAAAGCAAAGGGTAATTTCTTTTTATTTGCTTTCAGCAGCCTGGCCACTTCGGCGATCATAAAGCCGCCGATGCGGTTATCGAATGCCCTGCCTATTAAATAATCATAGGCGAGTTCATCATAACCTTCTTCATAAGTTGCAACTGCGCCGATATGAATGCCCAGTGCTTCGATCTCTTTTTTACTTCGTGCCCCGCAATCGAGGAAGAGGTTATCAACTTTCGGTTGTGTTTCTTTTGAATCTGTGTTGGCCATCCGTGTATGTATTGCCGGCCATCCGAATACCGCTTTCACCGGGCCCTTTTTTCCATGGATAAGCACCCGCTTTGCCGGTGCTATCTGGTGATCCACGCCCCCGTTACGTTTCAGGTAGATAAGCCCTTCGTTGGAGATATAATTTACGAACCAGCTTATTTCATCGGCATGGGCTTCTATTACCACTTTGAACGGTGATGAAGGATTGATAACACCCACCGCGGTCCCATAAGGATCGGTAAAATGCTCATCTATATAAGGACGTAAATATTCCAGCCACAACTTCTGTCCGCTGCTTTCAAAACCTGTGGGAGAAGGATTATTGATATAGTTCTTTAAAAATGTATAGGATTGTTCATTGAGGATGCTCTTCGCTTTTGCCATATTTTTTAATTGATGGGCAAAATTAATTAAATACCGGCTATGAATGTTGTTAATGCCGAAAATAACATCAGCCCGTCAACAATAAAATAATAAAAAAGGTAATCCTGTTTTTTCGTCGAATAAAAATAAACGACCAGTAAGGCAATGGTGGAGGTTTGCAGGGCAATGGACTGGTAACTGCTTATTCCAAAATAAGTAGAAAGGAAATTGGTGGCAAACATCACGATGAAAATGGAATAGATAAGGATCTGCAGGGTTGAGGGGTTGAGGTCGGTTGCCAGGCTTCGGAGTCCCCTTATCTTATCAACGGCAATATCCCGGCTGTCGAAAATGATGCAAAGCATCAGCATAAAAAGGAAGCGGCGGGTAAGGATAAAAATGTCTGCGCTGTTAAGCATGGCATAAGATCTCTCCATAGGCAGAAACCCCGTCACATATACCCATGTAAATGCCAACAGCGTTGTTTTTAACACCCCTGCTTTACGGGTAAACCTTAAGAACTTAAAAGGCAATAGTGGAACGGCATAAATAATTGTCAGTAAAACGGCTGTGGCAACATAGTTCATGTGCAACGGCGAACGGTACAGGCAAAACAATAAACCGGCTGCGGAAAAGATGAGCAGGCATATTGACACCATTTCTTTTTTTAAGAACCCTGTAAAGAAGCCGGTACCGGCAAAGGAGAATTTACTCAGAAGCCAATAGAAGTTATAGCTGCAGAGTGTGGCAAAAAAAATAAAGCCATAAACGGAGAGATGCGTTTCAATCTGTAATAGCTGTGCTGTTTGAAAGGCCAGGGCCACAGCGCAAATTGCAATAAAAATAGAATGGGATAAGATGAAATGTAGCCACTTCATTTAAGGCCTGATTATAAAAACCGGATCATTTGTCTTTATAACATTGCTTTTATTTTTTCCAAAATCCTTGATGTAGATCTCGTAATATAAAGTATCGGTCTTAGGAGTTGGGCGGGTTGTACCTTCCAAAAGAATGTTTCCATCGATCTTTATTTCCACATCGGCTTCGAAATTTCCTTTGCCAACACCTGAAAGGTCAGGGAATTTCATTGTCGAATCTGTTTTACCCGTGATGAGATTTTTTATATATATCCTTGCGGTGTCTGTATCCGTCAGCCCCAGGTCTCCCTCAGCATCGGTGATTTTTATGGTAAGTATGGGCATCTGCTGAAAAGGAAGGTTAAGCCTTACTACGTTTGGATCGACAGATTTATAGCTGATCTGCGGAGCGGTGGTAAATTTGTCCTTTTTACAGGCGGCAAATACTAAAATAACTGTGGCTAATATTAAACTGTATCGCATCTTTGTGTTTTGTATGTCAAATTTAATGATAGATATTGAAAGATCCCGTTAAAAATGTTGACCTTGAGAAAAGGATATTTGCTGCTTCAGCGGATAACTTTAACCAACTGGCTATTGACCTGTTTCAGTACCAGCATAGCCACAACGAGATTTACCGCCAATATTGTGATTCCCGGAACATAAATGCACTGGCTGTCGATAGCCTGGAAAAGATCCCCTTTTTACCCATTTCTTTTTTTAAGACACACCGGGTAACGGCAACTGAATTTGAACCACAGGCCATTTTTGAAAGCAGTGGCACCACGCAGACCACCCAAACAAATAACAGCAAACATTTTATCAAGGACCTGGGCATTTACCGGAGGAGTTTTATGTTGTGCTTTGAAAAATTTTACGGTCAGCCAAAATATAAATGCATACTGGGTCTGTTGCCATCATACCTCGAGCGCCAGCATTCTTCATTGGTGATGATGACGGATGAACTGATCAAAGCAAGCGCCAATGACCTTAGCGGATTTTATTTATATGACCATGATAAGCTGCACCGTACCCTAATGCATAACGAGCTATTAAAATTACCTACCCTGCTGATTGGTGTTACCTACGCGTTATTGGATTTTGCAGAAAAATATCCCATGAAACTAAGGCATACCGTAATTATGGAAACCGGGGGAATGAAAGGCAGGCGTGAGGAAATGACCAGGCAGCAGGTACATGAACAGTTACAAGTAAAATTAGGTGTTAGCCTTGTACATTCAGAGTATGGGATGACCGAATTATTGTCGCAGGCATATTCCAAAGGAGATGGGATCTTCCATTGCCCGGAATGGATGAAGGTTTTAATAAGAGATGAGGATGACCCTTTACATACAAGTACTGCGGCCAATGTTACAGCAAAACCTATAAGCGGTGTGCTTAATATCATTGACCTGGCGAATATTTATAGCTGCAGTTTTATAGCAACAGATGATATAGGACGTTTACACGCTAATGAAAATTTTGAAGTATTGGGAAGAATGGATAACAGCGATACCCGGGGATGTAGTTTGATGGTTCTTTAAAACGGCTTTTGATATCTTGATAAAAAATCATTTTTGGGTTGAATTTTTTAAATCAATACCCTTATCTTTGCACTCCAAAAATAAAAAGGCTGATTTGGTAGCTCAGTTGGTAGAGCAATACACTTTTAATGTATGGGCCCTGGGTTCGAGTCCCAGCCAGATCACAAACCCCCGTTTTTCCGGGGGTTTTTTATTTATTAAATGTGTTTCGGCCAAATAATCCCTCTATTTTTGTAATTAACTTATCATGACAGATTTCTTCAAAAACAAGGTAGTGGCAATAACAGGGGGCAGCGATGGCATTGGTAAAGCCCTGGTGGATATATTGATTCCGATGGGTGCTAAAGTAGCCACCTGTGCACGCAACCAGGAAAAATTGTACGACCTCCAGTTATTACATTCCGGTAAACACCTGCATACCATTGTTGCCGACATCAGTAATTTCAATGACTGCAGGAATTTCATTGATTCCACCATCAAGGTATTTGGGGGCATTGATATCCTTATTAATAATGCCGGCATATCCATGCGGGCAACACTGGAAGATGTGGAGATCGATGTGATACAAAAGGTGATGAATACCAATTTTTACGGAACCATGTATTGTACCAAGCTTGCGCTCGATTCCATCATTGAACGCAAAGGGACAATCGTAGGCGTGTCTTCTATTGCCGGGTATCGCGGCTTGCCGGGCAGAAGCGGGTATTCTGCCAGCAAATTTGCCATGCACGGATTTTTAGAAGCCATACGCACAGAGTTATTGGAAAGGTCAGTGAATGTAATGTGGGTTTGCCCGGGCTTCACTGCTTCCAACATACGTAATACTGCATTGAATAAAAAGGGGCTGTCACAGGGCGAAAGCCCTATGGATGAAGAAAGAATGATGAGCGCTGAAAAATGTGCCGGACATATATTAAAAGCCATTGAGAAAAGAAAAAGAACACTTGTGCTTACATTCACAGGCAAGAGAACTGTATTCATGAATAAATTCTTTCCTTCACTGGCAGATAAATTTGTACGCAAATTCTTTTTTAAGAACGGCGAGCTGGTACGGTAGGACGTATAAACGTTAATCTGTTAATTGGTTGTTAGTATTATTGTTCAGGATCTTTTCGCCTTCAAAGTCAACAATAAATTCCTGGGACCATATGGATCAACTAATTAACGGATTAACGTGTCAAAAGATTAACGGATTAACCAATTAACGGATTAACTAATTAACGGATCAACGTTCATAAATGCCTTTACTCACGCTTACATCAGACATTGGCCAGCAGGATTTTCTTATTGGCGCAGTTAAAGGTCAGTTGTTACAGTGTCATGAAAATTTCAGCCTGGTGGATATCTCCCACCAGTTATCTCCTTTTAACTACCCGCAGGCCGCCTATGTATGCCGTAACGCCATTAAAAATTTCCCGGCAGGCACATTCCACCTTATACTGGTAAATTTATTTGATGAAAAGCCCGACCATATGCTGCTGGCTGAACACAACGGGCAGTTCATTGGATGTGCGGACAATGGCCTGCTGACCATGATATTGGAGGAAGTTCCCCAAAAAGTAGTGGCACTTGCAATGGATAAGACACAACAAAAAAATACCATTTACTGCACTACCGTTTTTGCAAAAGCATTTGCCGAACTGAGCAATGGAAAAACAACCGAAGAGCTTGGGGATGCAGGTGTTTCCATAAGGGTAAAAAATCCTTTAAGGCCCATGCTGGGCAATAACTGGATAGAAGGACAGATCATTTTTATAGATAATTTTGAGAACGTGATCGTGAACATCAGTAAGGAAGAGTTCGAGGAGCAAAGAAAAGGGCGCAGTTTTAAGATCGTTTTTAAACGGGACGAAGTGATCGACAGAATAAGTGAGACCTACGCTGATGTAAATGAAGGCGAAAAGCTGGCTTTGTTTAATTCAGCAGGTTACCTGGAGATCGCCATCAATAAAGGTAATGCCGCGGGCTTATTGGGTTTGCAGAATTTTGCCGAAAAACAGTTGCAGCAGAGTCAATACATGAACAGTCGCCTCTTTTACCAGACCGTTAAAGTATATTTTGAGTAAAGCACCGTATTACCTCATGCAACCATCAAATTGAAGTGGCTTTTTTAAAAAACATATCACCCGAAGAAAGCAGCGATAAGGAACTGCTTATTGCTTTTAAGGAGACAGGTGATATTAAACGGTTGGGTATATTGTACCAGCGATACATGGACCTTGTCTTTGGTGTGTGCCTGAAATACTTTAAGGATACGGAAAAAGCCAGGGATGGTGTAATGGACATTTTTCATGAACTGAATAAGAAGCTGAGGCAGCATGAAGTAGACAATTTTAAAGGCTGGCTGCATGTTTTGGCACGAAATTACTGCCTTATGCATTTGAGAAGCCCCCGGAATATGAAAACCACGGAATTTAAGCCGTCTTTTATGTATTCTGAGCAAAATACGCATCTGAATGGCGAGGCATTGGAAAAAGAGGAAAATTTTAAGAAATTAGAGCAGTGTATGGAAGCATTGCCCGAAGAACAACGGGAAACATTAAGGTTATTTTACCTGGAGAATAAATGTTACAACGAGATTGCAGCAATAACCGGGTATGACTGGAATAAAGTGAGAAGCTATATTCAAAATGGCAAGCGCAACCTGAAGATATGTATCGAAGAAAAACAATTAAAGATCTGAAGGAAAATAAAATGAGCAGCAATAGATCAAATACTATTTACACGGCAGGTGATATTGAAAAATATCTCAGCGGTAAGCTATCCAATGCCCAAATGCATGAGATGGAAAAGGCTGCACTTGATGACCCTTTTCTGGCCGAGGCCATGGAAGGCTATGAAGGCATGCAGGGAAAGAACTGGAATACAACTTTGGCCGCCATTCGCCAACAAATTACAGAAAGTAATGCCGAAGCAAAAGTGATCCCCATGCACCGTTCAACCGGCAGATGGTGGAAAACAGCGGCTGCAGTTTTGGTGCTGTGTGGAGGAGCTGCATTAACTTATGTTCTTACAAAAGACAAACCAGGCGATAACCCTGTCCAGGAAATTGCACAAACAATCCCGGTTAAAGATCCTGCAAATAAAATAGCTGATACTGCTTTAACGAGCGTTGTTGTAACAGTACCAATAGCTACTGTCCCGGTAAAAGAAAATGCTACTATAGAAAACACACCGGCTACTAAGACCAGGCCTTCGGCCAAAAAAGAGAATGATCTTGTTAATACCCCGGTCGAAGAAAGCGGGGATGAAATGGTAAAAAATGATAAACCGGTTTCAGCAGCGGCTGAAAGATCAAGATCAGCCGTAACGCCACCCAATAATACCAATGCGGCAAATAATAATATTGTAGCAGCTAATGAAATTATAAAGCAGAAAAATGCTGATAAAAAAGAGCCGCAATCCCATTACAATTTCAATGCCCAGGTGGTAACGGCCGATAATTCACCCCTGCCCTTTTCCAATATCTCTATCAAGGAAGAGGATTTTGGCACTTATGCAGATGTAAAAGGAAATTTCAGGCTGGTATCAACTGATACGGTGCTTACGATTGAAGTTAAGTCGGTGGGCTATTTGCCAAAGACCTATACCCTTCGCAGCGACCAGGGACAGCATAAGATCGTGCTGGAGGAAGATGTTGCCATAAAGGATAACGCATTTACGCAAAACATGGAGGTGACTAATACCACCAGTATACGCAGGGCAACGCTTCTTGCAGATTCCATTATAAATGCAGAGCCTGCCGATGGCTGGGAAAATTACAACACCTATATCGCCAATAATTTTGATATCCCCGATGAGATCCTTAAGAAAGGACTTCATGGCGAAGTGGGCATAACATTCGACATAAAACCTGATGGCGCTATCACCAATATCAGGGTTGACAAATCCATGGGCAATGATTACGACGAACTGGCCAAACGCCTTATACAACAGGGTCCCCAGTGGAAAGTTAAAAAAGGAAAAAAAACGTCCGCAAGGGTTAATGTAAAATTCTAAATTTAGTCCTCCATCTTCTCCTTCTTTTTACCTTAGATTTCAGTAACTTAGCCGCCTAAATCATTTATATGAAAAAAATATTATTACCTGCAATCATTACCTGTATTTCTTTAGCGGCTGCTGCCCAGGTTCGCATGCCTGCGCCTTCGCCAACACAAACTGTTAAGCAGGAATTTGGGATATCATCAATTGAACTTACTTATTCCAGGCCATCGGCTAAAGACCGTAAAATATATGGCGACCTCGTACCTTATAATAAATTATGGCGCACAGGTGCAAATGCCGCAACAAAGATCGTTTTTAGAGATGCGGTAGAAATTGGCGGTAAAAAAGTAGATACCGGTACTTATGTTCTATACACCATCCCGGGCGTGGATTCATGGGAAGTGATCCTGAACAAAGGATTGAGCAACTGGGGAATTGATGGTTACAAAGAAACTGAAGACGTAGTACGCTTTAAAGCGGAACCCATGAAAATGAAAGACAGGATGGAAACCTTCACCATGCAATTCTCGGATGTACTTCCGGAAAGCTGTAAGCTCGAGATCATGTGGGATAAAACAGCCATTGCCATACCCATCAGGACCAATTTTAAAGACATGGTAAGGGCACAGATCAATGCGGCCATGGAGACAGATAAGAAGCCTTACTGGCAGGCGGCACAATTTTACAACGAATACGACAGGAACTTACCAAAGGCTTTGGAGAACGTTAGCAAGGCAGCAGAAGCCAATGATAAAGCATTCTGGATATTGTTATACAAAGCAAAGATCCAGAAAGAGATGGGCGATAATGCCGGCGCAATGGCCACTTCAAAAAAATCAGAAGCGCTTGCTAAAGAAGCAAAGAACGATGATTATGTTAAAATGAACCAGGACCTGCAGAAAACACTGAAGTAAAATTTCTTTAAGCATAAAAAAGCGTTGCAATGTTGTAACGCTTTTTTTTATTGTTGCCGGGAAATAATTACCGCGAAGATTTTTGCCTTATGAAGAGTTGGAGGATGGCCGACAACAGGATGACCAGTAACGCCCCTATCGCGTTCAGCCAGAGAAAGGAAACGATGTCCATATTGTATATGAGGATGATCAGGAGTTCAGAGATCACTGCTGCATAAAATACGGAATGTCCCTTGATGAACTTCAATCCAAACGCCACCAGGAATATGCCAAGTATAACGCCATAAAATAAAGAGCCGATGATGTTCACGGCTTCAATCAGGCTGTTACCGATATTATAGGCAAACATGGAAATGATGATGGAGAATATGCCCCAGCCCAACGTGTACCATTGTGATATCTTATAATCTTCCAGCGCCGTTTCTTTTTTTACAAAGAATTTCTTGTGGAAATCCACCACTGAGCAGGCGGCAA
>DATHEH010000269.1:0-6202 GCA_035318685.1 Ferruginibacter sp. | reverse complement strand
ATGATCACTTACCCGGCATCAACAGGGAGAAATTTCAATGAAGTGCTGCGGGTGATCGATTCACTGCAACTGACAGCCAGTTTCAGTGTGGCCACACCGGCTGACTGGAAACACGGGGAAGATGTGATCGTTACACTTGCGGTGAGTACGGAAGATGCAATGAAAAAATTTGATAAGGGCGTGAACGTGGTAAAACCATACCTTCGTTATACACCCCAACCTAATTTGAATTGATTTATTACAGTAAACCTATAAGGTTTTTAAAACCTTATAGGTTTTTTCTGAGCTGCTGCAAAAGCGCTTTTATATCTTTTGGCAATTCTGCCATGAGATCAAATGCCTTTCCTTCGGCATCTGTAAATTTCAAACGATAAGAATGCAGGGCCAGCCTGCCCAGCATTGGCCTCTCTTCCTCATCATGCCTGCTCAGCTTATAATTTCGTTTTATAGAAGAGAGTAGTACGGGTTTCCCATCTCCATATAATTCATCACAGGCGAGGGGATGGCCCATATTCTTACAATGAACCCTTATCTGGTGCGTCCGCCCGGTATGTAGTTGAAACTGTAATAAAGAAAAGCTTTTGTGCTCTTCTACTACTTCAAATTCTGTTACTGATTCCTTTCCTTTTCTATGAACTACCATCAGGCCCTTCTGCAAAGGATGTTCGCTTATCGGCGCATCGATGATCCCTTTTTTCTGTGCAGGTATTCCGTGTACCAGTCCCTGGTAATATTTTTCTATCCCCCTGTTCTCAAAAAGCTGGGAGAAGTATTTATGTGCTATTTCGTTTTTGGCGAATAAAATAATACCACTCGTATCCTTATCCAAACGATGAACCGTAAATATCGATCCGTACTTTGCGAGAAGGATATCCTTCAATGATGTTTGTGACTGCTCCCTGTCTGGTATGGATAATAGCCCGGCAGGTTTATTAATTGCAATAAAGGAATCATTTTCAAAAATGATATCAGGTTTTATTTTTACCACGATCTATTTCTTTTTGGAGGTATTCATGTACTTGAGCAATCTTATTTCTTTTTCACTTAAGAAACGCCACTTGCTTCTTTCTACATTTTTTTTGGTGAGGTTGGCATACATTACCCTGTCAAGGCCCTTTACGTCATATCCCAGGTACTCAAATATGCGGCGTACAATACGGTTGCGGCCACTGTGCAGTTCTATACCAATTATGGATTTGTCCTTGCTATCTGCATAGGCAAGGCTGTCGATCTGTATCTCACCGTCTTCCAGTTTCAATCCTTTAACGATCTTATCAAAATCAGCTTTGGTTAAAGGCTTGTCTAATTTTACTTCGTAGATCTTTTTTATTTCATAGCTGGGGTGTGAGAGTTTTTGCGTAAGGTCTCCGTCATTGGTTAAAAGCAAAACCCCGGAAGTATTCCTGTCTAGCCTGCCGATGGGATAAACTCTTTCGGTGGTGGCATGTTTAATCAACTGCAATACTGTTTTCCTCCCCTGCGGATCATCGGTTGTCGTGATATAATCCTTTGGTTTATTTAGTAAAATGTATACCAGGTTCTTTGTAACAAATAATTTCTTGCCGTTATAAACTACCTCGTCAGTCTCCTTTATTTTATAACCCGGTTCCGTTGTTACGGTTCCATTCACTTTTACTTTGCCGGCATTGATCAATTCAACTGCCTCTCTTCGTGAACAAACCCCGCAATGCGCCATATATTTATTCAGGGGCATTATGCCTGTCGGAATATTATCGTTTGCTGCAATTGCTTTTGGTGATTTGGCGTGGGGTGTTTTTGCTGCGCCTCTGGGTTTTTCCTCAGCAGCTACTATCGCAGTCTTCCCTTTTGCAGCATTTGCAGCTGCGGGAGCCATACCTTTTTTCTTTGACTGCCTGGCCTGGTATTCCTCTTCCTTTTTTTTATCAAAAAATGCATTACGCTCCTTCCTGTATTTTTTCTTTTCCTGGCGGAATTCTTCTTTTATTACGCTGTTCTTCTTTTTGGGAACAAATTTCTGGAATGGCGACTGGCTCATTATTGAAGTGATTTTGCTGTTATTGCAACAGTAGTGAAGGGCAAAGATAAACTATTTAGATGGTCTGACGTCCTGGTCTGACCATCTAAATAGTCCTGTAAGCAATTTTTGTCAGGCAAAGGGGTCAGACAAAAAAAAGCGCTCCTTTTGGGAACGCCTTATAGGTCCGGGGTATTATTTACTTTTTAGTACGGTTCCTGTTACCGTGATTTTTCCTCATTTCCTCCATTTTCTTTAATTGCTCTTCAGTTAATATTTTTTTGTGTTGTTCTTTCGCTTCCGACTTTAAGGTCATCATCTCCTGCTTCTTTTGGTCAAGGGTTAAAGATTGATTCTCCCTGATGGTTTTCATCTTCGCGTGGGTGTTTTCTCTTTGCACTTTCATTTTTACCACCTGGTCGTCTGACAAGCCAAGTTTTGTTTTCATCCTGTCAAGATGTTTTACCTGGCGTTCTGCGGCTTTTAGTTTTCTATCAGCTTTAAGCTGGGCCATTTTAGTTTTCTGCTCAGCAGTTAACAAACTCTCCATTTTTGATTTTTGCTCTTTGCGAAGTGTTTGTTTACGCTCACGCATTTCTTTGACGGTGATATTGTCAAGCTTATTGAGTTCCTGCATTTTTTTACGATAGTCCTCACCAAAAGCTTTTGCCTGCTTTTTCTGGTCTTCGGAAAAATTAAGCTCTTTCGCCATCATGCCGCGATGATGCTTTTTTTGATGGCCCTTCATTTCTCTTCTTTGCTGCGCAGAGACAGAGATGGTTAACGTTGCGATCGCAAGTAAGGTTACTAATATTTTTTTCATGGTGTTTATTTTTTGTACGGGTTATAGACAGGCTAACCAGTAGTAAGTTTAAAATCAAAAGGTAAAGAAATGTTAAGGGTTATCTCATTAACAATTCACCTGTAATACTTTTTTCCAGATGTTTGAGATCCATCGTGTTGCCTGCAAAATATACCCTGTAACCAAATATTCAATATCTTAGCCACTCAAAAATTAAGATCTTACGATGAAAAAATTATTCCGCTTTAAATTTAATGTTGCTTTTTTATTTTTAATTGTAATGGCGGGCTGTAGCAAGAATGATACAACGCCAACACCACCCGGCCCGGCTACTATTGCAAGTATATCAACACCCAACGGGTTGACCTCGGGGCCAAAAAATACCGTCATCACTATTACCGGTACCAATTTCATTACTAATCTTGCACAGATCCAGGTAAAGGTCAATGGCAAGAACTGTACGGTGTTAACGGCTACTGCTATATCCATTACAGCACAAATACCCCCGGCTTGCGGCACAGGAATTGTTGAACTATTTCTGAACGGAACAAGGTATTCAGGGCCGGTGTTTACTTTTATTTATTCTTATACATTAACATCTATAACTAATGGCGTAAATGGTTACCAGGATGGCCCGATCGCAAACGCCCAATGGGAAGAAATAAGTGGTCTGTGCGTTGACACCGGCAACAATATTTTCACGAGTGCCTATGCCAAGCCCGTTGTAAGAAAGATCACTTCTGATCTATTAACTGTATCAACATTAGCGGGAGACAGAACAGTAGGAGATGTAAATGGACAAGGGACCAATGCTAAATTGGGATACGTTGATAATATCTCTGTTGATAAAAACGGAGACATTTATTATGCAGACCAGTTCAGTAATAAAGTTAAAAAAATTGACAAACTTGGAAATGTAACAACTTTTTTAACAACTGCCACGCTGGGCTTTTTCCCTATGACCGCTGAAGTGGGCAGCATGGGGAATGTATATGTGCTGGGCTCTTTGTCTGCACAGACTGTTATAGCTAAGTATAATTCATCCGGAGTTTTGCAGTGGAAAATAATGTCACATGGAATTGGAAGTACAGATGGCGACAGCAGTGTTGTAAAATTGAACAATATCACATTTGGGAATGCCACAATTGATGGAAATGAAACAAATTTGTATTTTTCAACGTACTCGGGGATTTCAAGCTGGCCTTCGCAGATCAAAAAATTAAACCTTTCTACTTTAACTACTACTACAATTGCAGGGGTTGAAACGGTATCCGGAAGTAATGATGGACCGGCTGCATCTGCAACATTTAAATTGGTAACAGGGCTCGCAATTGATAATCAGGGTGGATTATACATATCCGATGGGTATAACGATAAACTCCGGTTTTTAAAAAATGGAACTGTATCCACAATCATTGGAGCTGCAGGCCCCGGAGACGTTGATGGAGATCTAGCAGTTGCTAAAATTAAATATCCCGATGGCTTGAGGTTTGACAATAAAGGCAACCTGATAATTGCATGTGTTACAAATAATAAGATCAAAAAGCTGGTAATTGATTAAAAAGGAAGATGTTTCCATACAAAAAAGCTGCATTAGAAATGCAGCTTTTTTTATCATTTCTTATTCGCTAACTGCCCGCAAGCCGCATCGATATCCTTTCCACGGCTTCTTCTGAGCCTTACATTTACACGGTGCTTGGCTAAATAATCGGTGAACTGTTGCGTGGTATCCTCATCAGGTTTTGTAAAAGATGCGTTGTCGATGGGATTGTATTCGATCACATTGATCAGGTGTGTTGGTATCTGCCGGTAGATCTTTATCAGGTCATCGGCATCCTGTATAGAATCGTTTATGTCTTTGAAAAGAATATATTCTAAGGTGATATCGTTCTTTGTCTGTTCATAAAAATAGTTGAGCGCTTCGATCAACACTTCAATGCTGTTGCTTTCATTGATCGGCATGATGGCGTCTCTTTTTTTATCATTGGCCGCGTGCAAAGAAAGTGCAAGGTTGAACCGCACTTTATCATCGCCCAGTTGCCTTATTTGTTTTGCCACACCTGCGGTTGAAACGGTGATCCTTTTCGGGCTCATGCCCATGCCGTCATTTGAAGTTATTTTATCAATGGCCTGTAATACATTTTTATAATTGAGCAGCGGCTCACCCATTCCCATAAAAACGATATTGGTGAGTTTGCTGCCATATACTTTTTCACTTTGCTGGTTAAGTAAGGCCACCTGATCGTATATCTCGTCAAAGTTGAGGTTACGCTTACGGTCCATATAACCTGTGGCACAGAATTTACAGCTCAGGCTGCAACCGATCTGTGAAGAGACACAGGCGGTCTGTCTTTTTTCAGTAGGTATCAGCACGCCTTCCACAAAATGCCCGTCAAATGTTTTGAACCTTGATTTTACCGTACCATCACCGCTTACCTGGTTGGTATCGACCGTAATGGCGAGGAAAGAAAAATTCTCGGACAGCTTTAACCGCAGTTCTTTTGAAAGGTTGCTCATATCCTCAAAACTCCGGGCATTTTTCTTCCAGATCCACTCATAGGTCTGTATGGCGCGGAATTTTTTATCGCCGATGGATTCAAAATATTCTTTTAGCTCAATAAGACTTAGGGTACGTATATTCTTTACTGCTGACATCCGGCAAAGGTAAGCCAGCACAGTGATTTTGCGGAATTATATCCATTTCACCGGCGGTATGATACAATTCATCAAAAAATTGTAGCTTCCATGTAAATGTTTTGTCATGCGTAACTGTTCTCTATGGCTTGTAGGCTTTATTGCTTTCATGGCTGCCTGTAACCAGGACAGCACGCAATCACAGGTAGCCGGTTCAGATGAGCCTCCAAAAGATTCTATAAGGATATTAAAAAAAGATATGGATCATCCCTGGGAGATCTTATGGGGAAAGGACGATCATATATGGGCAACAGAAAGAAAAGGGCGCATCAGCAAGATCGATCCGAATACCGGCAAGGTCGTTTTTTCAGCGATACTCCCGGGTGTACAAAGTATGGCAGAAGGTGGATTGCTGGGAATGGTTCAGCACCCGGATTTTCTAACCAATGGCTTATTTTATGTTGTTCATAATTATGATGACGGCAAGGGAACCTACCTGGAGAGAATGGTTCAGCTAAAGTATGAAAATGCTGCTATAAAACCTGTCAAAACCCTGGTAGATAATATCCTATCCGCCAGCTTTCATAACGGCTCCAGGCTATGGATCACTTCAGAAGCAAGGCCTAAACTTTTTATGACAACGGGCGATGGTTCCCGCGAGAAGAATGCACAAAATATGAATTCGCTTTCCGGTAAGGTATTGCGCTTTAACCTGGATGGGACCGTGCCTGCTGATAATTCATACCCCAACTCATTTATATGGAGCTTTG
>DATHEH010000268.1:0-4506 GCA_035318685.1 Ferruginibacter sp. | reverse complement strand
CATCGCCGCCATTGCTACCGCCATCACCTCCGCTGTATGAACCTCCGGCAGCATCGGTATTATTATTGAATTGGCCGCCGCCGCCGCCGTTGCCGGTAATTGTTATTCCCGAAACGATCGCTGTAGTGCTCGTGCCAGGGTTGCCATTAGTTGCATCAATGCCACCGGTGCCGCCTGCGCCCAAATCATAAGTAATGACATCTCCCGGTAACACCGCACTGGTTATATAAGCAATTCCACCAGCGCCAGCACCACCACCTGCAGTGCCGTCATCACTCGTTGCGCCTGCACCGCCGCCCCCGGCCCCAATGGCCCATACTTTTAAAGAGGTAACAACCGGTCCAATAGTGAGTGAAGTACCACTATTATATACTGTACAGTTCAAAAATGTTGCACCATTATAAAAAGCTACCACCAATACGCCCTGTCCACCGCTACCGCCCGCCATATTTGCAGCAGTAAATCCTGCGGCACCGGCACCACCGCCTCCAAACATTCCATCTCCACCATTACCACCATAAAAATTAGCGCCGCCCCCACCACAACCCAGGCCGGTAGCGGTACCTCCATTGGCTCCATTAACAGGATCTGTATTTGTCTGGCCAACGCCCCCGGATATAACCGGCACCTGCGCATAGGCAACAATGATTGATAATTGTAAACAAATAATAAGGATGGTCTTTTTAAAACTACAGGTAAAATTTCTCATGGATTTTGGATTGAGTTAATGTTAATCAGTGCTTATCGATCTGATGCTAAACGCATTATAGTATGAATTATTAGCCGCGTTGGATTTTGTAAGAATAATTCTACACCGTGGCGCTGAAAATGAGTTTTTATTAAGGACCTGCAACAACGGCGTTGACAAATCTGTAACTTTAATACAAACAAAAACTCATCACTATGCTTAATATCGGACCAAGAATTTTAAAAACGGTTACTAAGAACAATCCTGTAATAACTGTGGGAGATAACAGTTATTTTATGGTTACCGGCGATGGCAACAATCCCAAGGTCATCCTTACTGCGGGCCGTTCTTACGGCACTTGTTATTGATCGAATGTGCCCTGAATAAACCTTTCAGGATGGTGGACAATACAACCAAACACAGAACGGATCTGAGTAAGAACTATACCATGAAAGGTGCAGATACCCTGTTGCTGGTATGGAGCGGGTCAAGGTGGGTGCAGGTAAGTCATTCGAAGAATTCTTAAATAAACCTCGTTGCCGACCTGTATTTAACAAGATCACCCTATTTAATTTTCAATAAAACGAGCCTTATGCAGGTGAAATTTTATACACCACATATTCTGCTGCAGGAATTCATCAACTGCATAATGATAGTACATGTAGAAGTGGGCCCTGCTGATGCACCAATGATCTCCCCCTATCCACCCTCGCCGCAAAACTCACTTTTCTTTTATATCAGTGACAAGATCAAAATGCAAAAAGATGCAGTATCTCCTTTTGTATTGCAGCCACGCAGCGTAATGGTGGGTCCGCAGTTGACGAGGGTCACGTTGGATGTTAACAGGAACCATAAGGCCGTGAGGGTAGGTTTTCATCCCGGGGGTCTTTACCGCTTGCTCGGAATTCCCATGGCAAGGATGGTTGATGAAAGTTACGATGCAACAGAAGTTTTTGGCAATGAATTGCAAGAGATAAATAACAGGTTGCAGGAAGCCGCTGGTTTTGACGAGATACATGAAGTGATAGAAAAGTTCCTGCTTAAAAAACTGGGTGCATTAAAAAGAGCCTTGCCCTTTGATATGGCGATGCTGGAACTGTTGCGGCTGAATGGAAACGTTCCTATAGAAAAGATAGCTTCCCTGGCATGCCTCAGCCTTCGCCAGTTTGAAAGGGTAAGTAAGGAACGCATAGGCCTGCCCCCCAAATTATTTGCCCGCCTGGTTCGTTTTTCCAAAGCCTACCGGTTACGGGAAAGCTCTGCAGCATTAAGCTGGACAAGCATCGCCTATGAATGTGGTTATTTTGACCAGATGCACCTGATCCGTGATTTTAAAGAGTTTGCGGGTGTGGCGCCGGGCATCATTGAAAGGGAACTGCAAAACACACCCGTACGCCTCCAGGCCCACCTGCGTTTGTAAGTTGTCGCTTTTGTACTATTTGCTCCCCGTTAAGTAATTGAAATTTGTACTTAAATAAAAAACTTATGCAACAGTACATTTTTCAATTTATGGTATTTGCTTTTTTTCTCGTTCAGCCCGCAAAGGCCCAGCCATTCGACCAACTCGATTCATTAAAAGGCCATGCCGGAGCTGTCTATTACAGTGCGGGTCATAAGCAGCGAACAGAAGCAATTGCCATGCGTGTTGATAAAGCAATGGGCTATTATGAGCAGATGCTGCAGCTTAAACCAACTGTAATATTACTGGTACTGAGTGCTGCGGACTGGAGGAAATACACGCCCCTGGCCATATATGGCATGCCTCATTATAATGGTAAAATACTGATCGTAGCTGCAGAAGACAATGCTTTCTGGAAAAGTTTTATACCACCGGTTGATCAATTGCCGAAAGACCTGGCTGAAAAGATACAAGCCGTTTACCGGGATAAGGATGGCAATTTAACCATGCAGCCGTTTTTTGATCTGCTTGCCATTCATGAACTGGGGCATGCCTTTCATGTACAGGGCGGACTTACCATGCAAAGAAAATGGATGGGAGAGTTGTTCGTGAATATTTTATTGCACACCTATATTGCAGAAAATGAACCGGAAGCATTGCCTGCTTTAACGATGTTTCCACAAATGGTGATAGCCGGTGGCAGCGCAGCATTTAAATACACAAGTCTTAATGATGTGCATGAAAAATATAATGAGATCGGCCAGCAATATCCCAAAAATTATGGTTGGTATCAATGTCGCTGGCATGCTGCTGCAGCGGTTATTTATAATACAGGGGGTAAGCTGGTTGGCAGGAAACTCTGGGATGCATTAAAAACTAAAAAAGAAATTTTAACTGATGAGGAACTGGCAGCTTTTTTGGAAACGGCTGCGGATAAGGTTGTGGCGGATGTAATGAGGAATTGGGACAGAGATACAATAAAATAAAGGTATGAAGAAAAGGAACTCATTTTTTATTTTTTTCAAACCGGTGGCATTATATGGGAAGACCATATGCGGTTTCGATTTTGCTGTGCTTAGACTGGCGGTTTAAAAACTTTATAGGTTTGTTACCTTTTTAAATATTTTTCAAAAAAGGGCAGCACCTCTGTGAAGATCCTTCCTTCAAAGCCATCAAGCATATTTACATGGTCACCTATGTATTCCTCGGCAAAATGGTTTATGCCCAGCGCTTCCAGTTTTTTACTCAATTCCATATTGGTTCTTGGAATATGTTTAAACTCTTCGTTCCTGCCCCAGTCAATTTTTAATGCAGATAAGCTTTTTAATGCGGGTATATGATCTTCTATCATGTTGATGGGGAAATTGGCCTCCCATTTTTTAAGTATCGCGGCATTTACTATCATCTTGCCGTTTACGTATTTCATGGGTTGGTCTGCCTGTAATAATAATTCATTCACATTGGGCGAATACATCCTTGCGAGACTCGCATAGATCATTTCATAAAACGGAAATTTATCAAAATCATAATAGGGGGCAAGATTTCGTAACGAATCCATATTTTTCTGTTCCGATACTTTTTTAAAGGCCGGATGCGAAAGCCGGAAATCCTCTGAGAAATGCAAAGCGCCCGGGCTCATAGCGTATACGGCACTGAACTGATCAGGAAATAACATGGCTATTTTTAGTGCCCCGTGTCCGCCCATAGAATGGCCAAGCAACCCACGGCTGTTGCGGGTGGCAATAGTTCGGTAATTTTTGTCGATGTATTCCACTACATCCTTTCCTATAAAATCGGCCCAATTACCGGCAACGGACGAATTGGTATAGAAACTACCAAAGTATTTTGTCATGCTGTTTGGCAACACCAATATCGAAGGGCGCAGATGGCCGGCTTCAATAGCAGAATCCATCAGGCTTTTAAGCCCGATAAATTTCATCATATCATCATCATCGGCAGCAAAGCCATGCAAAAAATAGAGTACCGGGTATCTTTCCGTTGTCTTTTCATAACCAGGTGGAAGGTAGATGGTAAGCCTTCTGTTAGCTTCCTCACCGCCTTTGTTATTTTGAATGGAAGGCGCGGAAAATTTTTGGGTAATGACCTTCCCTTCTTTTATCTTTTGACTGAACAAATTTGAAGAAAAGATCAGGAAGAATAAACATACGATTGTTGCTCTCATATCGGCCGTATTTAATTGAAGAGTATCGAACTAAATGATGCTATTAAAAACAAGGGCCGGTTCAATACCAGCCCCTGTTTTTAAATGTAATAAAATTTATTTAACATACGGCGAACCCGGGTTCTTCACATATGTATTCAGCCACTGGTTCTGTTCCCAAAGCATGTGCAGGATATTTTCCTTTGCTGCATAACCATGGCTTTCAAAAGGCAGTTGCACAAAACGTACTGTGCCGCC
>DATHEH010000267.1:0-24035 GCA_035318685.1 Ferruginibacter sp. | reverse complement strand
ATATCTTCCGGTGTATCATATATCACGCCATTGGGCGGTGCTTTATATATATCATCTGTTGGTTTAGACGAATGACAACTCATACACCTTGCTTGTATGATCGTATTCACTTCACTAAATTCCACCTTTGTTTTACAGGCTGCAGGATCTTTTGGCGGGGCTGAAATAAAGGCGCCTGCCAGCAATATCACAACAGACACCGGCATTACCCAAACCGTCAACTGGCCTTTTTCTCTTAAGTTAAGATAATGTTTTACGCCAGCAGTTCCCAATGAAATAATGGCCAGTACCAGCCATGGTTGTTCATATCCGAATGTTGTTGGAAAATGATTGCTGATCATAACAAACAACACCGGCAAAGTAAAGTAGTTGTTATGCAGGGAACGGTTCAATGCATTTTTTCCGAGTTGAGGATCCAATGGAAGGCCCTGGCTGGCCACTTTTACCATTGCTTTTTGTGCAGGTATGATCACAAAGAAAACATTGGCAACCATGATACTCCCGATCATAGCGCCAAAGTGTATATAAGCTGCCCGGCTGCTGAATACCCGGCTGTAGAAATATGCAAAGGCGGTTGCAATAATAAAACCGATGATCGCAAACCAAATCCCCTTTTTCACCAACGGCGTTTTGCAAAGCAGGTCATACATTATCCAGGCAACAATAAAAGATCCAACCCCGATCGTAATAGCTGTTGTTGAAGAAATGTCTAAAATATTTTTATCGATAAGTAATGCCGATGCATTAAAATAATAAACAACAAAGAGTAAACAGAAACCGGATACCCAGGTAAAATAAGCTTCGTATTTAAACCAGTGCAGGTGTTTGGGAATGGTCTTAGGCGCTACTTTATATTTTTCGAGGTAATAAAATCCGCCGCCGTGTATGGCCCAGAGGTTACCGGCAAGTTCGTCTCTCACGTCTTTGGTCCGGTTCAATGCATTTTCTAAAAAAACAAAATAGAAGGAAGCGCCGATCCATGCTATACCAAACGTAATGTGCATTAACCTGGTGATGATATTCATCCACTCCATCAGGTGTCCTTCCCATGGCGTGCCCTTTACATATAGGTATGCAGCAGCAACCATAGAAACGGAGACCAGGATAATAGCGGTATAAATAAATGTTTGTGTAGAAGAGATGTCTGTTTTTTTTCTTTCTACATCAAGACCGGCTTCATCATCCGCATCATATTGCTTTGCTATTGAGCGCAGGTAGTAGGTCATGATAACAAGCATGACAAGGATGACCGTAAGCACCGACAATAAAATAATTCCAAGCATCAATTAATCTTTTTTCTTACCAAACAACCTTAACCGGCTGATACCACCATCCGGAAAAATATTTAACCGCACGTGTGAAAATATTGTAGAGTGACCTACCTCTTCTATATGGAATTCATGTTCATGGTCTGCGCTTAGCTTTTGTGCAGGCAGGATCGTTTGCCATTCGACTTCATTTTTGATTATAGCAGCATCATTGGTATTTAAACAACCCTCGATAGAACAACTGTCCGGATAATTGCCTTTAAAATGAGCGGTATCCACAACGATCCTTTCAATATTACCCGGCCTTGCCAGCTTTAAGATCACCCAATCCCTGTTACCGGGTGTACGGTTGCGTTTCGTCTCCCATCCATCTCCCATATTTATACCACGGCCCGGCATGATGAGATTACCCATGGCGCTAAAGAACATATCGTTACAGGCAATGGCCTTACCACCGTTGATAGCTGCTGCAAGATCGATGACTTCATCGGTAGAAATCTTATTCCAATTCTTAAACACTTCTGCGTAAACCCTTAACCTTGCTACACCACCATCAGGAAAAATGTGTAGCCTTATGTGCGAAAAAACTTCGCTACTACTGCTTTCATAAAAATTCTGGCTGCCCGCATCCAAATGTGATTTTGGCAGTATCTCTTTCCATTCAATGGAGGCGCTGTCCCAATCCTTTACAGGATCTGCATCGCTGAGGTAAACTGCTTCGATGGATGCATGTGGCGGGTGATTACCCAGGAAAAAATTAGTATCGATATCGAACCCCGTGATCTTCCCGGGTGTTGCTAATTGTATAACAGCCCAATCGTGGCCGGGTGCACGCTTGCGGCGGCTTTCCCAACCGTCCATCCACTTACCCCGATCGGTATATTTATCAACAATAAAAATTCCCCTTGTTGGTTTGATAAGATTTTCTTTTTCTGCAAAAAAATCATCTGTGGCATATAATACCTTTCCGCCAAGCCGCTCAGCAGCCAGGTCGGTTAACTGTGTAAATGCCGGCGCTTCTTTTATTATTTCTTTTACTTTCTCAAAAGCCATTGTCCTGCGTTTTAAGCCCCTCCTAAATCCCCCCCGCAGGGAGAACGTTTAGAGCATGATTATTTAAAGTTCATTCAATTAGCTAAGATAATTTTGCCGTTCTTTTTACTCTTATCAACGATTACCCCGGCATTATAAACAGTAATGCCATTCACAATTGTTTGCTGCACCGTTCCAAATAACTGCTGCCCGCTATACGGACTGCAATCATAGCGGTGCAAAATATCCTTAGGCTTCACTTCAAATTTTTCCTCCGGGTTCCAAATGACCAGGTCTGCATCATAGCCAATTTTAAATTTCCCTTTCCTGTTCTCCAGTTTTAAGAATTTAGCGGGTTGTTCTGTAAGCAAAGGAAGGAATTTTTCAATGGAAATAGTTTCTTTCATTGCGGTCCAGCTGGCAGGCAATAAAAACTGTAATCCCGCGATCCCACCCCAGGCTTTTTGCAGGTTACCGGTCAGCAGTTCTTTTATTTCAGGCGGAGCGGGTGAATGATCGGTTGTAATAAAATCAAGCACGCCATCAGCCAATGCTTTTTTAAGCTTGTCGTTATTTTCTTTTTCCCGTATGGGTGGCGCACATTTATACAAACAGTTGGAATCGGGGATGTCTTCTGCATTAAAGTAAATATAATGAGCGCATGTTTCCGCGGTTAACGGTAAGCCCTCTTCCTTTGCTTTTTGAATAGCTGTTAACGCTTCTGATGATGATACATGTACAATATGCGTTGCGCATCTGTGCTTACGGCAAAGTCTTATCATCAGGTCAATCGCATCATTCTCCCATTGCTTTGGACGGCTGGCCAAATAATAGCGATAACTGGTGGGGAAATCGGAGAACTTATTATCAACCACTTTTTTAAAAATTTCGCAGTGCGCCAGTAATGGCAACCCGTATTTTGCAATAAGCGGCATGGCTGAATCTATTTCCTTTTCACCTACGTTAGGAAATTCTTCGATGCCCGAATGGGTGAGAAAACATTTGATACCTAAAACGCCCGCCTTCATTAATACTTCCAGGTCTTTTTGATTACCCGGTATCAATCCTCCGTAAAATCCAACGTTAACATGGAGTTTATCTTTTGAAGCAGTAAGTTTTTGATCGAAAGCATATACATCAGTTGTAACCGGGTTTGCGTTCAAAGGCATATCAACGATGCTGGTAATCCCTCCTGCAGCCGCTGCCTGGGTACCTGTATCAAATCCCTCCCAGTCTGTTCGTCCGGGCTCATTGATGTGAACATGTGCGTCGATAACACCGGGCATTAAAACATTATCGCCTGCATCCTCCGCTTCATCCGTCTTATGATGATGTATCCCGGTAATGACGCCGTCTTCAAAACAGATCGTGGCCGGCTGAAGTTTTCCATCCAGCCAGCAGCGGTTACTATATATATTTTTTGAATTACTCAATTATAGAAAGTTGTTGAGGATTAAATTTATTCTTTTGAGCTAACCGCCGTCAGGACTTTTAGGCGCTGATGGGGTCGTATAATCCCATTAAAACTTTTTCCGGTGTAATTGGTGCTGAATAAGGAATATCAGCAGCCGGGTTAAATGATAACATCGCATTGCGGATGGCAAAGTAAGCGCCGATACCATACATCAGCGGAGGCTCTCCTACAGCCTTCGATTTTAATATCGCCATATTACTTCCATCGGTATTTAAAAATTTTATTTCCAGTTCTTTCGGTGCCGAGTAAATATCAGGGATCTTGTAAGTGGATAATGCATTGGCTAATAATTTCCCTTCGTTATTGTAAATCACCTCTTCCATTGTCATCCAGCCAATACCCTGCACAATGCCTCCTTCGCACTGGCCAAGATCAACGGCCCTGTTCATGCTGCTTCCAAAATCATGTACCACTTTCACCGCATCGATCCCGTAGGTTCCCCTTAAACAATCAACCGTTACGATCGTTAATGCCGTTCCATAAACATGGTAGGCGAATGGATGCCCTTTTTCAATTGTCTTATCATAATGAATAAAGGGCGTGGCATAATGTCCCTTGGCGCTAAGGTTTATCCTTTTCATAAATGCCTGCCGCACCAGGTTCTTCCAGTTAAATACAGAGGCTTCATCATTGATATAAACCACTTCATCTTTTATTTCTACAGTTTCTTCCTCGTTATCCGTCAGGTCGGTTTTGATAAAGGAGATCAGCCGGTCTTTAATTTGATTGCAGGCATCCAGTAATGCTTTGCCATTGAGGTCTGCAGTAGAACTTGCAGCAGAGGGCGAAGTATTGGAAACCCTTGTTGTGTTAGTGCTTTCCAGCTTTATTTTGTCGTGCGAGATACCAAAACACCGGGCAGCTACCTGCAGCATTTTTGAATTAACACCCTGCCCCATTTCCACTGCACCCGTGCTGATACCTACCGTACCGTCATTATACACATGCACCAACGCCCTTGCCTGGTTCATCATGGTATTGGTAAACGAGATACCAAAACATACCGGCATGAGTGATAACCCTTTTTTAAAAAATTGGTTTTGCCGGTTGAATGATGCTATTTCTTTTTTTGCAACCTCCACCTTATATTCCTCCATCACTTCATCCCAGCAATGCTTTGCTTCACATTCTGCCACGATCTGCCCGTAAGGAAATTCATCCTTGTTATCCATCATGTTCTTTCGCTGGATAAGATCGGGCGCAACCTTCAAACTTTTTGCTGCATGATCAATAGCAGCTTCTATAACGAACATTCCCTGCGGGCCACCAAAACCACGGAATGCTGTGTTAGGAGGTAAATTGGTTCTACAGGAATGCGCTGTTACTGTTACATGAGGAATATTATAACTGTTGGTTGCATGAAATAAGGTCCTTTCTAAAATTGCCGGTGAAAGGTCTGCCGCTGCTCCGCCATTCTGGTAGTATGTTGCTTCGTAAGCAATGATATTATGATCCTCATCCAAACCGATCTTATAATCGCTGCTGTATGGATTTCTTTTTCCTGTCATCCGCATATCTTCCATTCGGTGCGGAATACATTTGGCGGGCCGCTTTAATAACCATGCCGTCATCGCTGCCATGGTTCCCCATGCTGATGCCTGGTCTTCCTTGCCACCGAATCCGCCACCAAGGCGGGGTACATCAACTTCCACTTTATTCATACCTATACCCAGCACTTTTGCAACTGTACGTTGTACCTGTGATGGGCCCTGCGTGGAAGAATAAATTTTTACGCTATCGTGTTCTGTTGGATAGGCGTATGCTCCCTGTGTTTCCAGGTACAATTGCTCCTGCCCCCCCGATTCTGTGCTTCCTTCAAAAATATATTTACACTTGCCAAATGCCCCCGCAACATTTCCTTTAACAAATTTCCTGGAATCACTCAATAATTCCCCCTGCTTAAAAGCTTCTCTCGGGTCGGTGATGACAGGCAGCGGATCAATATCTATTTTAATTTTTTTTATAGCCTCTTCAGCGGCGTCCTCATTTTCTGCAACGACGAGCAAAACAGGCTGGCCCTGGAAATGCACTTCATGCCCGGCCAAAAAAGGTTCATCGGCAATGATGCCCCCGATCTGGTTCTCACCGGGAATGTCTTTGTACGAAAATATTTTTACGATGCCAGGTATTCGTTCTGCATCAGAAAGATCAATGCTTTTAATAATTCCGTGTGCTTTGGGCGAATCAAATACTTTTACAAACAACATACCTTCCATTACAGGAATATCATCCACGTAAACGGATCTTCCCGTTACATGGCCGGCGGCATCAATGTTACCGCCCAAGCTCCCTAAATCCCCACGTGGGGGACTTTTAATATCCTTTATGTTCTTATCGTCTTTCATTTTACGAGTACCTGCCTGATCATTTCTTCATCAGTGCTGAAATGCGCCAGGAATAATTGCCTTAATAAAAGTTGTTTGTATGCTGCAGTACCTCTTGCATCACTGATGGGAGCGATCTCCGTATTCATTATCGCAATAGCCTCTTTCAATATGCCGGCTTCAATTTTTTTACCCTTTAAGAAAGAAGCTGTTTTACCAAGATATTTTGGAAATGGTGCTACACCACCGGCGGAAAGATGTATCTCTTCAATAACAGCATCCGCATTACGTATCAAATTACAGGCGCTGTTCACACTCGCTATGTCAAGGTGGGTTCGCTTACTCACTTTTTCGAAGCTAAAGGAGCTGTTCTGTGGCGGGGTAAAGATTATCTTTTCAATGATCTCATCTTCTGTCTTATCAATTTGCTTATAGCCTTTATAAAAATCTTTTAGCTTTATGGTTCTCCGGCTTCCGCTCTTATTTAATATAATATCACTGTCCAGTGCCAGGAAGAAAATACTCATGTCGCCAATCGGAGAAGCATTCACAAGGTTACCCGCCATGGTAGCCATGTTGCGGATGGGCGTGGAAGAAATGAGTTTGATATATTTTGCCAGGTCAGGAAAAAATCCCTGTACCAGTTTTGATTCCGCAAAAGCAGTAACCGTTACTGCAGCTCCTATATGGCATTTGCCGTTCTCTATATTTATTTCCTGCAGGTGTTTGGTATCAAACAAATGATCAACATTTGCTTTTTTAACAGCCAGTGCTTTTTGTACAACAAGGTCTGTACCGCCGCCGATCCTTATTTTTTCTTTTGAATTATTTTCCCTTGATGTATCGGCCTGCTTTTTTAATTGTTGCAACCTTTTTTTGATCTCTAAAAAATACGCGGGGATGAAATTTTGTTTTGTAAGCCATGCCATTGTTTCACTACCAGGTTTATCATTCATTTTTTCAGAAAGTATCGCTGCTGCCCTTTCAATTGACTTATACCCTGTACACCTGCAGATGTTACCGTCTATTGCAGCGATGGCATCTTCATATCTTTTAGCCTTTTCATCCAATACAAAACCAGTAAATGACATTACAAAACCTATTGTACAAAACCCGCATTGTGTACCATTGGTATCCACCATCGCCTGCTGCACAGGAGACAGTTCCTTCATATTGATGCCTTCAACAGAAACTATGTGTTTGCCATGCGCATTACCTAACGGCATGAGGCAACCCGTCATGGAGCGGTAAACCAATTTATCTTCTTCAAGATCCCCCACTAAAATGGTACATGCCCCGCAGTCGCCTTCCCTGCAGCCGATCTTTGTACCCACCAGTCTTTTATGATAGCGTATAAGATCCAGCACGGTACTGCCTGAGGGAAGTTCTGTCTCAACTAATTTATCATTTAAAATAAAACGGATCATCAATACTCTATTTTGTTTGCACTCACTTTCCATTTTTCAAATGCCTCAAGCGCCTTCTCTCTAAGTATCTGCTGCGTGAAGAGCTTTCTTTCGCCAATTGGTTTCGCTATCTCCTCGTAAATGAACTGGTCATCGAACTGTATGGCCGCGGCATCTTCCTTACTGTTGGCATAATATAATTTATCAGGTCTTGCCCAGTAAATGGCGCCCAGGCACATGGGGCAGGGCTCGCAACTCGTATATATCTCGCAGCCTGTTAACTGGAAGGTCTTAAGCACCTTGCAGGCTTTGCGGATAGCTACCACTTCGGCATGCGCAGTTGGATCATTACTGGTGGTTACCTGGTTGGATCCGCGGGCAATGATCTTCCCGTCTTTTACCACTATGGCTCCAAAGGGACCACCTTTCAGCTTATCCACATTATCAACGGAAATGCGGATAGCTTTCTTCATGAATTTATTGGCTTCCTTATTCATCTTTTTTAAGAATTAAGTGCGGCACTTGTGCTAAAACATAATTACACTGTATACGGGCGATAGCAATCGTGCAGCAACAATAAAAATAACAAATTGCTGCTAAGCAGACAAATAAGCCATTATCAAACATTGTCCTGACCCGGGCACAGTTCCCGGCTGGAACAGCTTCATTATCTTTGCATAAAGATCTTTAGTATTTTATTACATGAATATCGGATATAAAAGCCTGCCAGTTGAACAAAGATCTGTAGCTATTCAGCGCCTGACAGCGTTATGGGCATTTGCCGAATCCGGGCTGGGCGGTATCCTTCACGCCCTGCAAATACCATTCACCGGTTTGATAGTTGGCGGAATGGCCGTTATCATTATCAGTTTTATTGCCGGGATCTCGGAGCGTAACTATAAACAGATCTTAAAAAGTGCTGTTATCGTTCTTATCGTAAAAGCGATGGTTAGCCCCCACACACCTTTTCCTGCTTATATCGCGGTATCCTTCCAGGCATTTTTGGGATATGCATTGTTCAGCATCTTACGTGTAAATCTTGTAAGCATCTTTTTATTGAGCACGATCGCCATGATGGAATCTGCCATTCAGAAATTACTTATCCTTACCTTATTCTTTGGCAGATCCTTATGGAATGCGGCTGATGAAATGATGGATTTTATAGCAACCCAGTTTGGCACCTCATCTGTAGATGGAAGCCGGTGGATCATCGGCAGTTATTTATTTATCTATCTCATCGGTGGTTTTATTATAGGCTGGATCACTTACAGGATCATTAAAGGATTTGCGTCGGGCAAAGCATCTTCCAATTTAGAGAATGCCATAATTTTTAATACCGAGGTTTTTAAACAGGCTGCCCCTAAAAGAACATTTTTAAATAAATTATGGGGCATCATATTAGTGCTCGTAGTTTTGTCTGTGATACTTTTCGTATTTGCCCCGGATGCAAAACAGGGATGGGTGGCCGTACTTAGAACAATAAGCTGGACCATGGCTGTTATCCTGCTTTGGTATATGGTTGCCAGACCCGTCTTCACGAAACTTATTCAAAAGTTGTTACGAAAAAAAGAAAGCAGGTACAGCGACGAGGTTTTGAAGGTCTTGTCTTTTTTACCTGTACTACGCCAACTGACCGCACTGGCCTGGGAAAAAAGCAAACTATATTCCGGCCGGGAAAAATGGCAATTCTTTTTTTCGGCGTTCATTCACTGGTCATTGACCTATTCTGATAACAATCCGGAGATGGGTTTAAAAAAAATGCATGAGCATAATACTGTTCTCAAGACCGATACATAGCGGTAAAACAACGGCGTTACTCCAATGGTGCGATCATCAAAAAAATGTCCAGGGTATCTTAATGCCTGATGTCAATGGCCGCAGGAAGATACTTGATATAAGAACGAAAGAGATATTTGATATCCAATGCACGGATCCCGTAAATACCAGGGAGACACTTACAGCTGTTGGTAAATTTCATTTTTATACTTCGGCATTTGAAAAAGCCAATCTCATCTTAATTAATGCCATGCAACATGATCCTGCCTTGCTTATCATTGATGAGGCAGGCAAGCTGGAGCTGGATGGCAAGGGGTTTTATAATGCGCTGGAAAGAATAATTCCATTTTACGATAGAAAAGGCAGGGGCAGGTTGTTAATTACGGTTCGTGATTACTTATGCGAAGAAGTTATCCGCTTTTTCAACATGCAGCATTACACGCTGGTCCATGAGACGGGCGACATTGACTAAAATAAAGATCCCCGCAAAGAGCGGGGATCGTAAAAGAGTTTTAATTATTCGTGCATGACCATTATCGGCATCTTACTGTGGTAAGAAAGCGTTTTACTCCTGCTGCCTTTTAATAATTTATCCAGGAAGGAATGGTTCTTTTGGATCACAATGATCAGGTCAATATTCCTGCTTTCTGCAAAAAGGTTTATCGCTTCATCCACATCATATAAGCGCATGAAATAGAATTCGGGTTTATAATCAGCGAACATTTGCTTTAATTCCTGCTTTTCTCTTTCGTAGCTATCAGTCAAAGAAATATAGTGGTCCTTATCTACGTTCACCACGTGTAGCTGCGGCTTAAAGGAGTCTAAAAAATCTTTGATGGGCATTGATGGTGTGGTGCTTACTGTATTCTTAAAATCTGAAGTAAGCATCACGTTTTTAATAGGTGCGAAGGGCGCTTTTTCCGGAACGATCAATACCGGGCAAACCTTTCTTTCCGCCATCTTCAGCGTATTGCTTCCAAAAAATACCTGTGCCAGGGCAGACCTGCCGGTAATACCCATTATGATCAGGTCGGCGCGGCGGTGGCGTGCAGCTTTTTCCAACCCATCAACAAAATCAGACTCCTCGTGTGCCAGTATATCCATTTTTACCATGTGGTCTTTCATCCGGTCCGCCTTCAGCTTTTCAAGACTTTGAGTTGCATTAGCAGCTTCTGAAGCTTTCCCGTAACTGTGATACAACAACATTGTTACACCATAATGACCGGTTAATAACCTGGCAGCATAACGGGCAGCATGTAATGAAGTTTCCGAAAAGTCTACCGGAACTATAACTGTATTCATATAATGAGCTTTAGTTTTAAAATATCCTGCAATTTACCTCATTTCGTTCTACAATATGGCAGGCATCGGCCTTTTTACCCGATTTTTTTGCTTGTAACGCCATCTCCATTCTAAAGACTGATTATTTATCTTTGCCAGCCATGGCGCAAAAAAAATTACAGCGGTTTGCTGATATCAGGACTTTTTCCAACGTGCTGGAATACCCGGCTGGTATGAAAGGGAAATGGAAGGATCTTTTTAAGAATGATAATCCTATAATACTCGAACTCGCCTGCGGACGGGGGGAATATACTGTGGGCCTTGCCCAACTTTACCCCCAACAAAATTTTATCGGCATTGATGTAAAAGGCAACCGGATGTATATTGGTGCCAAAAGATCTCTTTCAGAGAATATAATGAATGCTGCTTTTTTGCGCACACAGATCGAAAAGTTGCCCGATTATTTTGAACAGGCCGAGGTTGATGAGATATGGATCACATTCCCGGATCCGCAATTACGTGTGTCGAAAGCAAAAAAAAGACTGACGCATCCACGCTTTCTGAGATTGTACAAGCAAGTGTTAAAACCCGGTGGCTTCATTCATCTTAAAACAGATTCGCCGGAATTATACCGTTTTACCATAAAAGTGATCGGGCTTTGCGGGCTTGAGCTTATTGAGGATCATGATAATGTATATGAACAGCCGGGGATAAAAGAGGAACTGAGGATCAAAACGCATTATGAAAGCCTGGACATTGCCCAAAGCAAGAAGATCCATTACCTGAAATTCTTACTTACAGGAGAAATAAAAAATATTGATCAGCAATTACAGGAAATATTAAAGCATGAAGAACAACCTGGTTGAGGGAGCGGATTTTTATTATAATGAACAGGGCTATATTGTTCTTACCGCCGGTTTTCACCTGGAGCGGGGGCATTGTTGCGGCAATGGTTGCAGGCATTGCCCGTACCAATACAAAAATGTTCCGGAGCCAAAACGGAGCGAATTATTAGCCTCCTCCCAACCTCCTCCAGTGGAGGAGGAGGTTAAGGGTTCAAAATAAATTGTATCTTTTCTATAATGAAAAAGAAAGTCTCTAAAAAAATGCTTACTGCTCAAACCCCTTCCCCCCGGGGGTTGCCTGCAAAGGGAACGAACGAAGTTCATGGGAAGGGGCCTTACAGTTTTTTCCAGGATGTATATGAAGTAGTAAGGCAGGTGCCCAAAGGAAAAGTAACTTCCTATGGCGCCATTGCAGTTTACCTGGGCACCAAACTATCGGCCCGCATGGTAGGCTGGGCAATGAATGCAGCCACCAATGCAAAACCTAAGGTGCCGGCGCAGCGGGTAGTGAACAGGAATGGCATGCTTACGGGAAAGCATCACTTTGCTACACCAACATTGATGGAGGAATTATTAAAGAAAGACGGTGTTGCCGTTAAAAATGATACGGTCGTTGATTTTAAAAAAATATTTTGGGACCCGGTAACTGAACTAAGTTTATAAACATGAGTAATACGATCTTACAGGGAAAGGTTTCTTTTGTGAACCACGAAAAAAAATACGTGATGATAGAGTACGAGGTAAACGGGAAGAAGAAAGCCATCAATGGCATTGTTGATGATAAAACCCAGCAGCAATGGAAGAAAGCAGGCCTAATTAAAAAGCCGCACGTTTTTCATATTGGTGACGCAGTGAATTTTACTGCAGGGCTTACGGATCGTGGAGATAAAATGGTTGCTTCCAATATTCAATACCTGTACAACAGTGCGCTGGATGTTCTTGTGAACAAAGCGAAAACAGAGAACAGCTTCATCGGTTATTTAAAAGTTGCAGATGATAAATATTTTGTAAAAGAGATCGACAGCTATCTTTTTTTCCCTGTGCCCTTTTCACCCTGGCAAATAAAACCAACCGAAGATCAATTAAATGAAGCCGTGACCTTTGAACTTGAGAACCTGGAGAAGAAAGATAAAATAACTGCCAGGCTATTCAACAATAATTATATTCCTGAATTTTATGCAGCTGTAAAATTGCACAAGGCCAAAACACCCGTAGATGCAGAAGTATATAAGATCAGCCCGCATGGCATTTATCTCAATATCATTGGGGATAAAGTACAATCGAAACTTCCGTATACGGAAGAAGGGGCTAAAGACCTTAAAGTGGGGGATACAATAAAAGTATTGATCACTTATCTCAATGCGGCACGCATCATTGTAGAACGGATAGCCTGAAGCTAATGCGCTCCCAACTATTTAATTAAGAATTTTCCCGGACTCTTATACACTGATGAATAAAGACCTCAGCGATCGGGGAAATTTTTAATTCTTCATTCTTCATTTTTAATTGATTTGCCCGCTTTAAGGATAGTAAGGGCTGATCATCAGGTATACAGCAACACCCGTTACCGCAACATAGAACCAAACCGGCCATGTGACCCTCACCAGCTTTTTATGTTTATCGTATTCTCCTATCAATGCCCTGTATGCAGTGAATAAAATAAAGGGAAGTATTACACCCGCCAAAGGGATATGTGTGAGTAGAATAAAATAGTAGACCATCCTTAAACTGCCCACCTGCAACTTTTCGTCTGCACTTACAATATCGTCGTGGTTTATGTCGCCGAACCTGGTTTCTCCTGCAAATAAATGATGCGCAATATAAGACACGAGGAATAATACAGATAAGCTTATGGCCGTAAGCATTATTCTTTTATGCAGCAGGTACTTCTTTTGTTTTATCGCAAAAAGCCCGACCAAAAGCAACACAGCAACCATTGAATTGATAATGGCATTTGTTTTGGCAAACACATGCACATCAAAACCAAGGTCGACATCTAACTTGTAACGGCTCAATACCAGCACAGCAGTAAAGACAACAAATGAAACTGTATAAATAAATATCTTTGCCTTTTTATCATTCTTTTGGAGTGAGGGTTCTAACATATGTTTTTAACGCTTGGTTTCGGTTTTGATCCTTTGCCTGTTGACCAGGAATATGCCCAGGAATATAATACCTATCGCTATGAATATTACGGGAAGGATGGGTATAAAGCTCCTTAATACAGAAGGTGATTTTTTGTCCTTTTCCAGCATCAGCAAAGGTATATCCCTGGCCAGCCGGGCCTGCTTAACCGTATCAAATCCATTGTACCAGCCCCTTACGATCCTGTTGCTGTCTAATAAGAAAAAATTCTCTGTATGTAAAAATGCAGTATCCACTTCTGAATCGGTAACACTGGCTTTTAGTTCATTAAAAGCAAAATCATAGATCTCTTTCTTATCACCGGTAACAAACCACCAGCTATCATGATTGGCATTGTAGCGATCAGCAAATTTTCGCAGTTGCGGTACAGAATCATGCTCGGGGTCAACACTTATAGAAATGAACTGAACAATATCATCATGCTTGGCAAAAGACGCCTGTAGTTTTTTCATGCTTTTGGCAAGGCCCGGGCAAATGCTCGGGCATCTTGTAAAAAAGAAATTTATAACCAATACCTTTCCCCGCAGGTCGCTTAATGAAACCTGTTTGCCTAACTGGTTGGTAAAATGCATATCCTTTACTTTATGCCAGATGGTATCCGTGACCGTTTTGCCATTTTTTTTAGCTGTCACAACACTGTCGGGGGTAAAATATCTTGCCGGCATATGCACGGCCTGTTTACTATAGTATTTTACCAGGAAGTATCCTGTCAATGGTATTACTATGGCCAGCATGAGGGCCAGTATCGCTTTCTTATTCATAATTACCTGGGCACAAATTTACATTAATGATGACCATAAACTAACTAATAAAAAACCATCCGCAACAGGCGGATGGTCATATTAATTATAAGATCCCTTAATACCGGGATCACTTTTTTGCATCCTTATCAATTACGGCAGGCTTGTGCTGCTCTGTTTGGTCGGCCTTGCTGCCTGCATTGGTATTGCGCATTACTTTCCAGCTGTTACCATCCCAAAGAAAAGCCGCAATGAACCAGAAAAATAACATCAGTGGTACAATGATGGTCATGATCATATTCCTGATCTCATCACCCAGGTGCATAAAAATGGAAACAATATAATATGCCTTGGCAAGTGTGAGCGCTGCAATTAACAATTTAGTTGAGAGGGTTAAGCCATAAGACAATCCTCCGTGTTTCCAGTATAAAAAATATCCAAGGCCCAATTCAATGGCTGTTAATGCAGATAATACCCAAAATGTTTTCCAGATACGCCCTGTACCCGAAGCATGTTCCGGGGCATGTGTGATCTCGGGTGATGATGTATGTGAACTCATAATTATATTTTAATTAATTCTTTTAAAAAATTTAAACAAGATAAAAGCAAAGGAACACGAATACCCAAACCAGGTCCACAAAGTGCCAGTATAATCCCGCTTTTTCTATCATTTCATAATGCCCGCGCTCGTCAAAATGCCCAAGCCTTGTTTTGATAAGCATTACCAGGTTTATTATTACGCCACTAAATACGTGGAAACCGTGGAAACCTGTTATTCCAAAGAAGTATCCACCAAAGGCGATCGGGCCCGGGGTTGTTACGTGCAGGTTAGCTGCCTGTATGGCCGAAATCATCTCTGCCCTGCTCATAGCTGCACCTGCGTGTGCGTCGCCTCCGTGGCCAAGGGAATGAACAATGGATGCCAGGTTTGCATCCGGTGTTGTTTGTAATGCCGCCGCTACCGCATTAGGATCGGCTGCTATACCCCATGGATTACTTGTAACGGTAGTGCCCAATGTTTTAAGTACACCATCTGCCAGCACGGTATGATCACCTGTGATCATGTGTGTCCACTCCCATGCCTGGCATCCAAGAAAGGCAAGACCACCGAGAATGGTTAGTACCATAAATTTTTCAACACCCCTCCTGTTCATTTTATGGCCTTCGTGTACAGCCAGTACCATGGTAACAGAACTGAAGATGAGAATAAAGGTCATCAAACTTACAAATGCCAATGGAAGGTTTGCATGGCCGGCAAAAGGAAATGCATTGAAGACCTGGTTAGGATCGGCCCAGTGGTTTACACTGAAGCGTATGGTACCATAACTGATCAGGAAAGCGCCAAAGGTAAATGCATCACTCATCAAAAAGTACCACATCATTACCTTACCATAGCTTATATTGAAAGGGCTTCTTCCGCCATTCCACCATTTGGTATTCGTTGGTATCGCTGTTGTTGACATTAGATATCTTTTATTTCTTGTTATTGCTAAGAGCATAAAAGAGAAAATGAGCTGAAGAGCCTTATCTCTTTATACCTTTTATTTTTAACTAACTATTCCAAATTTAATGTTCTACCTCTTTTTTTCTCTTTTCACCTCTTAGCTATCTTATCATCATTAAAAAGATCAGCAGGTAGACCCAAAGTATATCCACAAAGTGCCAGTATGTACTCATCAGCTCAACAGGCACTGTGTTATAGTTCCTTATTTTACTGCTGAATGCTTTTACATACTGCAGTACTAATGCAATTATTCCTCCAATAACGTGTGCAGCATGCAATCCAACGATCACGTACAAAAATGAATACGATACATTTGCCTGAAGCGTTATTCCTTTTGCCCATAGTTGCCGGAAACCAAGCACCTGTAACACAATAAAAAGAACTCCAAGTACCACAGTAACAGTCATCAGTTTCCTGTATTTCGCCATCTCCCGCTGCTTAAACGCCCTCTCCGCCAGGAGAATAGTGATACTGCTTAAGATAATGGCAGCCGTACTGTACCAGAATGCCACCGGGAGGTCGAACGTTAGCCAGTTTGCCTGGTTACGTTTAACAATGTATGCACTGGTTAAACCCGCAAACATCATCAATATACTTCCGATACCCACCCACAGGGTAAACTTATGCGGATGAATTTTCTTTCTTTGTTCCATTGCCACTGTACTCATTCAAAATATTTTAACCTCACCCTCAATCCCTCTCCTAAAAGAGAGAGAGGCCGGGCCCTTAGTATTAATTCAACATTTGTATTTATACATTTCGCCTGTTTTTCTCCTATTCAACTTTTGTTACCCTATCTTATTTGCATATAAGCTCAGGAAAACGATCATCAGGTAAAAATAAGAGCCAAACATTACTTTCCTTGCACTGCCTACATCCATTTTTATGAACAACATCACGCTCAGGTACAGCATTGCGAAATTACAGGCCAGTACTATCCACATGCTCACAATACCACTCATGTTAAAGTAATAAGGCAATACACCAACCGGTATCATCAAGGCACTGTACATGATCGTTTGCAGTGCTGTGAATTTTGTTGGCCCCTTATCACTTGGCAACAGTTTAAAACCTGCGGCGGTATAATCCTTATGCGCTACCCAGGCTATTGCCCAAAAATGAGGGAACTGCCATAAGAACTGGATAGCAAATAAAATGATCCCGCCTGCCCAAACTATCGGTGAATCATAAAACCCGGCAACCCATCCTATCAAACAAGGTAATGCGCCGGGAAAAGCACCAACCAATACGGCCACGGAATTTACCTTTTTTAACGGCGTATAAATAAAGCCATACAAAAGCAAACTCAATAAGCCCAGCATTGCACTTTCAATATTGAACCAGTACCACATGATGAATACACCCAGCGCTCCTGCAATAACTGCAAAGGCCGATCCTTCCGTAACACTCATCCTGCCACTTGCCACGGGGCGCCTGGCAGTACGCTTCATCAATGCATCTGTACTTTTTTCGAGTACCTGGTTAATGGCATTGGCCGAGCCGGTGATCAGCATTCCTCCTGTAAAAAGTAAAAGAACTTGTAGTAAGTCGAAACGAATACCGGGTGCAAGCAGGTAACTTACTACTGTACTGAACACCACCATGAAGCTTAAAGTGAATTTGATCAACTGAAAATAGTCTTTCACTTTGCTTACCAACACAAATGATGTTGAGTTGGTTATGGTTGTATTCTCCTGCTGCATAAGCCTCTCCCTCGTTCCCTCTCCCGAAGAGAGGGAGGCCGAACTTTTATTTTATTATCAATATTTGTAATTAAGCACTTTAAACATTTTTTCTTTACTCAGCTTAATTACATTTTTTACAAATCTTAATTCTCATCTTCTTCATCTCCCTCCCCCCGGGATAGGTGGGGCTACTAGTGCTTTGTTTCATCTTCACCCACCGGTACATTCTGCGGAATGAAATCATGACCGTCTTTAGCATAATCATAAGCGCCGCGGTGTACTTCCGGTATTTCGCCCGGCCAGTTTCCGTGACCCGGGTTGATCGGTGTGGTCCACTCCAGTGTATTTGATTTCCATGGATTGGTATCCGTAACTTTTCTTCCCTTGAACATGCTGTAAAAGAAGTTGAATACAAATAACAGCTGCACGGCAAATACCACCATGGCAACAAAACTTATAAATTCATTCAACCCCCCAAACATTTTAAATGATTCCCAGTTTGAGTAATCATAATAGCGACGTGGCATACCGGCAAGACCTTCATAGTGCATAGGCCAGAAAATGAGGTATGCGCCAATAGTAGTAACCCAGAAATGTATATAGGCCATGGTATTATTCATATAGCGGCCAAACATTTTAGGATACCAGTGGTAAACACCGGCAAGCATTCCGAACACACCGGACACACCCATTACAATATGGAAGTGGGCGATGATAAAATAAGTGTCGTGTAAATGAAGATCGAGTGAAGAGTTACCCAGGAAGATACCGGTTAAACCGCCACTGATGAACATACTTACAAATCCTATTGAAAATAACATGGCCGGCGTAAAGCGGATATTACCCCGCCAGAGCGTAGTGATCCAGTTAAATACTTTAATAGCTGATGGCACCGCGATGAGTAATGTAAGTAAAACGAAAGCTGAGCCCAGGAAAGGATTCAGGCCCGTAACAAACATATGGTGCGCCCATACGAGGAATGCCAGTATCGCGATCGCAAATAAAGAACCCACCATTGCCATATAACCAAAGATCGGCTTACGGCTGTTTGTAGCCAGTATCTCCGACGCCATACCCATTGCCGGCAGGATGATGATATATACTTCGGGGTGACCAAGGAACCAGAACAAATGCTGAAACAGGATGGCACTACCACCTTCGTTAGGTAAGATCTTTCCGGCTATAAAGATATCACTCAAATAGAAACTTGTTCCCAGGTTCCTGTCGAACAATAATAAGATCGCTCCTGATAACAATACCGGGAATGAAAGTACACCCAATACCGCGGTAAAGAAAAGTGCCCAGATAGTAAGTGGCAGGCGTGTCATACTCATGCCCTTTGTACGCATGTTAAGTATCGTGGTAATATAGTTAAGGCCACCTAACAAAGAAGATACAATGAACATCGACATACTCACCAGCCAGAGGTCCATACCTATTTTACTTCCGCTGGAAGCATCGCCGAGTGCGCTCAAAGGCGGATAGATCGTCCAGCCTCCGCTTGCCGGTCCTGTTTGTACAAACAAAGAAGCGAACATGATGGTAGAAGCAAGGAAGAAGAACCAGTAACTGAGCATATTTAAAAACGGGGAAGCCATATCCCTTGCCCCGATCTGTAATGGGATCAGGAAGTTGGCAAAGGTTCCGCTAAGGCCAGCTGTTAATACAAAGAACACAAGAATGGTTCCGTGCATGGTCACCAGGGCATAATAAAATTCAGGTTTTAATTTTCCCCCTTCAGCCCAATGGCCTAAAAGATCTTCCAGCCATGGAAAGGTTGATTCCGGGTAACCAAGTTGCAAACGGAATATAACAGAGAATAAACCGCCGATAATGGCCCATATAATACCCGTTACCAAAAACTGCTTTGATATCATTTTATGGTCCTGGCTGAAAACGTACTTGCTTATGAACGTTTCATGATGGTGGTGTTCATGATGTGCATCATGTGATCCGTGAACATCTTCGTGGTGCAATGTGGCTACGCTACTCATATTCTTTATTGTTTTCATCCCGCCTGTGCGGGACCAATTAATTATTTTTTATTAGAACCTGTGCAGTTGTTTTAACTGTACTGTCGGTAATAACCGGTTTAGGTGCTTTATCCGGGAAAATGGTAAAGTATGCCGGCTTTTGTTCTGCCAGCCATTTTTTATATTCTTCCATTGTCTCTACAATAATAACCCCTTTCATGGCGTAATGACTGGGGCCGCATAACTGGTCGCAGGCGATCTCGTATACAAAATCAGGATTCCCTGTTTTTGCCCTCATTTCTGCTGTAGTAATTTTTGGCGTGAACCATTGTGTTGTTGGGATACCGGGTACAGCATCCATCTTCAGCCTGAAATGCGGAAGCCCTACGTCATGTATCACATCCTGTGAATGAATTACCATTTTAACCGGTATGCCAACGGGAATGTGCATGGTGGTATTAACGTGAATATCATCCAAACTTGCCGGGTCATTGAAATCAACACCCAGGTTATTTTGTGCAGTTGTAAGTTTATAATCTTTTTTTCCCAGTACCTGGTCTGCGCCCGGGTACCTGAACTCCCAGGCAAACTGGTGGCCGGTAACTTCCACTACAATCGAATTCTTTGGTGCATCACCTGTTATCTTGAACCAGAATTTTAAACCAAAAACAACAAGTACGGTTAAAAATATGGCCGGTACGGTGGTCCACAACAATTCCAGTTTATTATTATGCGGGAAATAAAAAGCTTTCCTGTTGTCTTCCTCCTGGTATTTGAAAGAGAACCAGAATAACAGAACCTGCGTAATAATAAAAACAACACCTGTTATAATGATCGTGATCCACATCATTTCATCTATCTTCTCTCCTTCTATCGAAGCCGATCCCTGCGGGAATAAGGTTTTGCCATAATATAAGTCATTGCAATACCATGCACCGATCAGTCCAAAAACCAAAAACCCCAGCAGGAAAAATGCATTGATCCGGTTATTTTGTTTCCGCGTTTTTTCTTCGCCCTTTAATACGCTTACGTATTCACTGGCTTTCGCAATCTGAAAGATGACCACGAAGATCAAAACTCCTAAAGCTATCATTAAAAACTCTTTCATAAATGTGTTATTTACCCCAAACCCCTAAGGGCTTTTGCACCCTATTCAGGCAGGAATTTTTATTCTATATAATTTCTTCTTTATTCTATTTCAAAAACATCAAACATAATCTTATCCTTTTAGTTCCCCTTTTCCGCAGAATGTTGCGCAAGGGGACGGAGGGGTTTTATGTATGGTGGATCATACTTTCTTTCAGGAAAGGATGATTTTTTGCCAACAATGAATTTTTGCTCAGGTAATTTCCCACGCCCCACATGATCAGGCCAATAAATAAACAGGCGATGCCGAATTCGAATCCAAGCATTTGCCAGTTTTCATGCAATGTGCCCGGCATAACCATCTGGAAAAAATCTATCCAGTGACCAAAAATGACGAGCACAGCCATAATTGTCATCATTGTCCAGTTCCGCTTGCTGCCTTTTGTCATCAGTACCAACAACGGGAACAGGAAATTTACAACCAGGTTAAAAAAGAAAATGCCCTGGTATGGCCCTGCCTTGTGTGCGGTACCAATTCTCTCAACGAAATATTTTGTTTCCTCCGGCTGGTTACTGTACCATATCAGCATGTATTGAGAGAACCATAAGTATGTCCAGAAAACAGAAAATGCGAACATGAATTTTCCCAGGTCATGCAGGTGTTCATCGGTAACATATTCCAGCTGGCCACGGTTCTTTAAATAGATAACAAACAAAGCTATCAATGACATACCCGATACAAACGTACTTGCAAAAGTATACCAGCTGAACATGGTGCTGTACCAATGCGCATCAATACTCATTATCCAAAGCCATGGAATGGTAGATGCAACTGTAAGTGTGAATACCACGGTGAACAATGAGGCCCAAACCGTATTATCCCATATCCATTTCTTACCGGTGTTATAATCCATTGTTCCTTTCTTATCACTCTCCAAACTCATGCTGCGCATTTTTCTTCCTAGGAACCACCAAAGGAAAATGGTGATAAAGGACCACACAGAGAAAAATACCGGGTTCAAAAATCCTTTTTTTCCATTCAGTATGTGATCGTTTGCTACTGCTTCCTTATCCAACCAATGATAAATATCTGTTCTGCCTCCCCAAACTATTGCCATTAAGATCACAAAGGTTATAACGCCCAGGATGGGAACCACCGCTGAAATGGCTTCAGATACCCTGCGGAAAGAAACCTGCCAGCCGCCCATGGCCATTGTAGTTACACAAATGAAGAACATGGCGGCATTCACTACCAGTAAAAAATATACACTGTTCTGTAAAAGCACGGCCCAAAAACGGGTACCATCAACACTTGCGTGTGCATCATGTCCTGCACCGTGCGATACCGGTGAGAACGGGTGATACATTATTAATCCATACAACAATGCTATTATACCGGCACCAATCAGCCCATACGTCCACTTTTTATAACTGCCCGGTATTTGAAATTGATGATCCATCTAACTTTATTTTGTGTGAATATCTTAGTTTTTATTTTTTTGTTGCTACGCTGTCTGTTTTGGGGGCCGCTGCTGTTGTTGCTGTTGCTGCCTTTGGCTCCAATGTCCGGATATACTTTACGATCTTCCAGCGCTGTTCCCTTGATAATTGTGATGCATAGCTCCCCATAGTATTTTGCCCGTAGGTCATAACATAGAATATCCTGCCGTCACTATAGCCCGGCGATCCCGCAACAATACTTTTTACGCCGCCTACTTTGGCAGCCATGGGTCCGTTAGCCTCGGCCTTTACACCATGACAAATGCCGCAATTGATATTAAATAACCTGCCTGCTTCCCTGAGGTCGGCAGCAGATATAGAATCATATGGATTTTTTACCTGTGCGCTTAAAGTGATCAAAGCATTGCTGTCAACTGCTCCTTTTGTGGGATCCGGTACTACCGAGTGGGGAAAAAGCTCTCCTCTTTTTATAGTACCTGCAGGTGGCAGGTTGTTATAAAATATTTTATGCCCTATATCGGCCGGGTTGCCGGTAAAAATTGAAGAATCGCGGGAAGCATAAGTTTCATATGCACGGCTATAAGCCATATCCGGCATATACGCCCTGCCTTCCTTGTTGCCACAACCGGTAAATACCATGGTCATTGACAGAACCAGTATTGATATGATCGCAATTTTTTTCATTTCTTATCAAATATTTAGCCCCCTCCAACTCCCCCAGTGGGGGAGAGTTATCGAAGCGATAATCATTTATTACTTGGCAATTTCATTTATTTAAAAATCTAAATTTCATTTCTTTCCTCCACTATTCTTTGCGACAATCTTCTCCATTTCCTCCCCCACTGGGGGAGATAGAGGGGGCTCCTAATATCCTTTTTCTTCTTTGTACAATTTCTGTGCTTTATCATAAGTACCGATCCACCAACCTGTTTCTACTACCTGCACATTCACTTCTTTGGCCCCTGCATTTTGGAGGAAGGCCTGCACTTCCGCGTCATTGGTCTTATCGGTACATTCAATTGCCATTACAAAAAGATCATCGGTTGCCCTCGGGTGAAAGTGATGTTTCTTTACAAATGGCGCAAGGTTACAGAGGTAACAAAAAGTAAGCACCATGCCTACGGCGGAGAATAAAACTGTTAACTCGAATGTAATAGGTATCCAGGCCGGTAATGCAAAATGTGGCTTACCACCGATATTCAATGGCCAGTCCTTGGTAAATATCCAGCCGATACCAGTTAATGCAGTTGTGGTTCCCATGATGGCGTAGATGAAGCCCGCGGTATGCAAGCTTGTTTCACGAATACCCATTGCATGATCTAATCCGTGCATGGGGAAAGGTGTATACACATCGTGTATCTTGTAACCTGCTTTGCGAACATTCTTCACCGCAGGAAACAATACTTTTTCGTCATCGAAGCAACCAACTACAAATTTTTTAATTCCTCCAGCCATATTGTGAGCTTTTAGCTATTAGCTTTTAGCCGTTAGCTTATTTACATAATAAATTTTCAATCCTTTAACCCCCGCTAATAGCTGACAGCTAATAGCTAATGGCTTTAGTGATGCGCATGCCCTACCTCATCAATATAAAATTTCTCCGCATCTGCTTTTTCCATATCTGTCATCTTCACCTTATAATTTTCCCCGCTCGTCTTTAAGATCGCCTTGATCTCTGCCACCGCAATGACCGGGAAGAATTTCCCGAACAGGAAGAAGCAGGTAAAGAACAATCCGAAGGTACCCAGGTAGAACCCGATCTCCCAGATAGTAGGAGAATAATAAGTACTCCAGCTTGAAGGAAGGTAATCCCTGTAAACAGATGTTACGATGATCACGAAACGCTCGAACCACATACCAATATTTACAATGATGCTCATGAAGAAAGTAAAGGCAATATTCCTTCTAAGTTTTTTAAACCAAAACATCTGAGGGGAAACAACATTACAAAACATCATCAGCCAGTAACTCCAGCCATAAGGACTCCAGATATTGGCCCTGTTTTCTTTAAATGCATACCATTCGTAAGGATTTT